>JALSNP010000077.1 GCA_026986935.1 Pyrodictiaceae archaeon
CTCGCAAAAATATCCAAGTACATATGCCCAACTCATTGCAGCGGGTGGGAAGCGAAAAGATACGTGGCACAGCAGTATCCGAGCAAGTACTGCGAGGCAAGAACAGGTACCCGGATAACAATAACTAGGAGTCTAACAATAATTACCGAGCATTTTCCATACTAACTGTTACCGAACACAACGTGCACGGATAGCCACAGCGCCAAACCATTATCCCTAGTGTCTCTACTCTCCCGGGTTAACACTATGAAAAGAACGTTTTCAAACCCGTTTACACCTCATCATCAAAAATATTGGGCGTTAATAATAAGAGATATGTGCCGTATACTATCCAGTACCAATCACCGATTAATGCATTTATAACGCTCGTGTCAATTCCCTTGGCAACCATCTATGAGGATAATATTTTCGTTAAAGACGGGCACGTTACTAATAGAATAGGTGCTAAGCCCGCCGGGCGAGGAGGCAGCATCTGCGAGAAAAAGGCTCTCTATGATGGAAAGGCCCGCAGAGAGGGTGGAGCCGCCGCCGGGATTTGAACCCGGGACCTCCGCCTTACCAGGGCGGCGCTCCAACCAGGCTGAGCTACGGCGGCGCAGGGGTCTCCGGTGCTCTTGTGTTCATATAGGCTGAGGCTTACAAGCTTTACTATGGGTTTTGCTGGTTTTGTTCAACTTGGATAAAGCTATCTGCGCAGTTACCTGGTATGCTTAGACGTGGTGCTCGTCCGCGTTCCTATTCTAGCCCCTGGTTACTAGGATTATAGCTATGCTTGCTATTATTGCTGCTAGTATGTGTCTCTTTCCTGGTTTCTCCTCGGTTGCGCGTGTCATTACTGCTGTGAATGCGGTGGTGTGTAGTGGGAAGAGCCCTATTAGGACTACGGCGTCTGCGACGTTTAGCACTGTTAGGGCATAGTATCGGCTTAGCTGTGCTGAGGCAACGCTTATAGCCGCTATTATCATGTAGATGTGTTCTTTGCTTAGCCTTATTATCTCTCGGTGCTCTCTCCTAGCTAGCACTATGAGTGCTGCAAAAGGGATTGCTACTGTATAGGATATAGCGGTTCCAGCAATAGGGTCGCCTCCCCTGTACGCGGCGTATCTTACGATTATTGTTGCTAGTGCGAATACTAGGCTTGCGGAGAGCGCTGCCACTAGGCCTGTAATGACTCGCTCTCCGTGAAATGAGCGGCCGCTAGGCCTCGTGGAGGCTATGTAGACGGCCAGGCTTGACAAAATAACCCCTAGTATTTGTAAAAGTGTTAGTCTTTCACCCAGTATTGGCCAGGCTAGTAGAGACGAGATTGCTGTCACCGGGCTTGTAGCTACTGTAGCTGTAGCAGCGCCTAGGCTTGATACCGCGATATAGAAGAGGAGGCGGCCAAGGACAAAGTTTAGAAGACCTGCTACGATATAGGATACTAACGCCTCCAGGCTCATGCTCGTGGAGCCTACTAGTAGTACGGCTATCCAGAGAAGAGGAGTCCCAACCAATAGGCTTATTAAGAGATTAGAGTAGGGTGATAGCCTCCTTGACGCCGCCCTAACAAGACTATCACTGAGCCCGAAGAACACTCCAGCGCTGAAGGCAGCTATGTAGCCGGTGACCTGCAAGACCTTTCTTATCCCTTGTATCTTTTCGCCTAGCTCTAAAAAGGGGTGTAAGATTTCTTGCCCGAAGCAGTACAACGAAGCGTAGTAAATGACGAGGGGCCTTGGGGGCGCACGTATGGT
>JALSNP010000078.1 GCA_026986935.1 Pyrodictiaceae archaeon
ATTGTGACGGCTTATACGGAGTCTAGGCCCGTGTACGTGTTGGGTAACACTGGTCTCGCCACCGATAAGGCTAGACAAATACTAGAACCATATATAGATGAGCGAAGGGTATCCAGGATAACATACATAGAAGACCCCAGCGAGCTTGCTAGAGCAGCGTGCGAGTCAGCAAAGACAGGGAACAAGACCTCTCCTACCAGCTACGGCTGAAAACCCAGCTCTAAGAGTATCGTCTCAGCTCTTTTCAGCGCACGCCTAATAATATCGTCTGCTCCTCCATCCCAGTGCCTAATAAACCCTTGCAACTCCCTGGCTATCTCCTCTCTAAGCCTAGAGGCGTGACTACTATCAAGGGGTTTCTCCGCCTGCAGCTTTGGCCCACCCTCCATAAACCCCTCGGGGAAGTACCAGTCCTTAAACCATAGGAACCCTCTCCGGAAGAGCATGTATCCCAGCCTCGTCGCCGGCGCAGGTACTCCCAGCTCGAGCGCACGCATAGTCTCATCGTCGTAGAGGTACTCTATGAAAAGCCTCTCCCCGGGCCCTAGCACCCGGGCCAATGCATCGAGCACAGCCTCCTCTATCACGCTTCCAGCAAAGCTCATAGTCTCTAAGCCTATTTCTACAACCCTGCTGATAGAGAAGATCTCCACCCAGGCCCTGTAATAGGGCTCCCTGCCCTCGAAAACAAGCATAGAGAAGAGCCTAGTATGCTTCCCCTCCCTATTAGTGGTTTCTGCTAGAGCTACTTGTAGCGCTACGGCCTCCCTTATACTGGTGCGCCTCACACCCTCCACGACCAATGCGCGGTTATCAATCTTTATGCTCTCGAGCAAGCTTATGATATCTTTGACCCGCATACCTGTTAGTCCTCGCCTCCTCCTCTCTATGGTTTTCCTGTACTTAATAGTATTAATGATCCATAGTATATCAATTACTAGTGTTATTGATATGACTTGAATGCATAAATTATAGTGAAAATTTCTAAACTGGTCAAAATATAAATAGTTTAGAGAGAACCCTAACCCTACATGGTGAAAAAGCCTTGGCAAAAGGCCTCGCAATAATAATGTTCACAGGCCAAGCGGAGTACTTCATACCACTAGCAGTACTAACCCAGACAGCCGCCAACTTCGGTATACCAGTAAGAGTGTTCGTAACCGGGTTCGCCCTACCATACTTCACAAAGAATAAGCCAGAGCCGAGATTCTCAAAAGAATTCGAGGACATGGTGCCGAAGCTCGAGGAGGGTATAAAGAAGCTAAACATGCCCTCCTGGTACGACATAATCAAGGAGGCCAAGGAAACCGGTGACGTAAAGATATACGTCTGCAGCCTAATGGCCGAGGCCATGGGTCTCAAGAAGGAGGACCTAGACCCCATAGTCGACGACGTAGTCGGCGCAGCCTACTTCATGCAGACAACAGAGGGCTACCAAGTCATATTCATCTAAGCCATGTGTAGGAGGTGGGTGCCCGTGGCGGAGAAAATAGTAGTAGATGCACGGAACATGGCCTGCCCAGGCCCCATAACTAAGCTCACAAAAGCGTATCGGAAAGCAAAGCCAGGAGACATAATAGAGGTACTCGCAACAGACCCCGGTTTCAAGCCCGACGTACAGGCATGGGTTCAGAGAACCGGGAACGAGCTCCTCGAGCTCAAAGAGGAGAACGGGGTAATCAAGGCAGTTATAAAAGTCACCGCCAAGAAATAAGCATGAGCACCAAGAACATAACCTGATCACCTTTTTCGACATCATGTATTAGCAACATGTTGTCCAGGTGTTGATCGCATTGGCTCAGAAGAAGCAAGTACTAGTACTAGGTGCTGGAGCAGGAGGCCTCATTGCTGGCAATTATTTAGCTGCGAACGGGTACCGGGTAACCATAGTGGAGAAAAACGATTACCACTTGTTCCAGCCAGGCATGCTGTGGATAGCGTTCCGGGGGCACGACCCGGAGCGATACATGAGGAGGGTAACAGAGCTAGTAAAGCCGGGCGTTGAGCTTGTCAAGGGGGTTGTAACGGAGATAAATCTCGCAGAGAGGCTAGTAAAGCTGAGCGATGGCAGGGAGTTCAGCTACGAGTACTTAGTGGTAGCGCTCGGCGCAGCCTACGACTACGACGCTGTGAGCGGTAACCGCGAACTACTCGAGAAATACGGGGACTTCTTCTCGGGGGCCGAGCACGCTAGGAGGCTCTGGCAAGCCTTCAGCTCCATGAAGGAAGGAACCCTTGTCATAGCGGCCGCTGATCCCGGGTACAAGTGCCCGCCCGCGCCCCACAAGGCGGCATTCCTAGCGGCTGAGACTCTGCGAGAAAGAGGATTACTCGGCAAGGTAAAGGTAGTACTGGCTGTGCCCTTCGTCCACGAGTACTCCTCGGAGAACATTGCGAGGATCGTTGCCCCGAAGCTGAGGGAAGCAGGCATAGAGGTTAAGACGATGTTCACCGTCGAGAGCATAGATGTTGAGAAGAAGAAGCTCTACTCCCTCGAAGGCGAGGAGCTAGGCTTCGACGTCGCGACAGTCATACCGGTGCACCGCGGCCCCCTCGACAAGGTGGAGCCAGAAACCGCTGTGGACGAAGACGGCTTCTTCAAAGTGGATAAGCACACGCTGAGAATAGAGGGATACGACGACGCCTACGCAGTAGGTGACTGCAACAACACGCCAACCAGCAAGACTGGTGTAACAGCCCACCTAGGAGGAGAGGTGGTAGCCGAGCGCATAATGGGCTACAACGCCGTCTTCACGGGGAGGACAAACTGCCCACTAATAACAGACGGGGAAGCACTATTCGTGATAAGCGACTACGAGCACCCACCAGTACCAGTAAGGTTTAGCAAGTTCAAGAGACTCCTAGAGGACATGTTCATAGCAATGTACTGGCCAAGCCTACGCGACCCAGAGAAATGGAGCCCACTCTTCCGCGCCTACTTCGAGGCAACACAGCCAAAAATACTCGCAAAACTAGGGTGGTAGCCCCATGGCAGAACAGGTGGAGAGGAAGGAGATAGAAAGACTAGTGCTAGAGGATAGGGAGACCGAGGAAGCACTACTAAAGACCATGAACCTCCTAAGACAACTGAATAGGAGCGGCGTCCTAGACCTATTACTAGTGCTCACCGATGAAGAGGTATTCCGTAGAATCATAAACCTGGTTGTGAGCACGGGACTAATGAAGATCGGAGACCGCATAGACGAGCTCCCCACCAAGCTAGCACAACTACTAGACGCGCTAGAAGAGCCAGCCGAGCCAATATACATATATGGGTTGCTAAAATCGCTCCAAGACCCAGAGGTAGCCCGGGGACTAGCAAGACTAGTCAAAGTCCTCAAAATAATAGGCTCATGGTAGGAAGGACATAGCCAGCAACCCTTCCCTGTTTCAACCTTTGAGGAAAACCTCTAAGGCAAGTTTATAGGAGATGAAGTACCCTATCAGGTTGCTTAAGCCAGGGCTCAGTGCCGAAGCTTAGGGTTTTTACCTCGCTTCCTCCCTAGTACCGGCACTAACAGGATTATAGTTGCCGTTACCACTGTCGAGACTAGCACTGCTTTGAAAGACTCTGGTACTGGTTGCGGGGCTGGCTCTATCCTTATTGTTACTGGGCTGCTGTGCTGCACGTGGATTACGAGCTTGGTGTAGTTTCCCATGCTTTCCGCCGTGTAGCCCTCCTCGTCGGGTCCTAGGCTCTGCTTCTCCTCTAGGGGAGTGTTGTTTTTGTAGACTGCTGCGACGCCCGCGTAGGGTACCACTACGCGATACTCTGCCAGCACCCCGCTCGCGGCATCAGCCCCTATTAGCGCGTACTCATCGCTGATACTGGCGCTAGTTATTATGGGCTCGAACGTCGCGTTGTACTCGCCATATATGCTCGGAGCCGCTGGCACCAGGTCGGGGACGGTGATTATATTGGTGTATGCCAGGTCGCTCCACTGGCTCACCGGGGCCGCGACCACCCTAGTCACGCCCTGCTCAACTATGTTGCTAGGCACTCCAAGCTCTACTCGGTAACGGTACCCCGGGTCAGCCGCTACCGCGGCGCTTAGGCTTGACACCTCGCTCCACGACCAGTCCGACCCGGAGCCAGTGTAGTTGAACAATTTGGCGCCACCGCTGGTATAGACCTCGACGAGGTAATCAGCCCCGATCCCGGCGACACTGTACCCTGTGGTGGAGGAGCCGTCGCTATCAATGTATACGTGGAGGAGCCCCGTCCCTGGATCGCCTGGCCAGGACCCGTTGGCGTAGATGTATACGCTGCGAGGCGTATAGGTAGAGTATATTCTTAGCTCGAGGCTAGCCCCGCCCCCGCTACCCGTGGCGGAGGCAGCTACACCGACGCCAGAGTCGAGAACAGCATCGATAACCGGTGCCCGGGGATAGTCTCCGAAGGGTGTCGAGACGGAGCCGGAGCCTAGATCAACGCTTATGTTCCCAGCAGTGAACATTCTCCAAGCAGTCTTGGAGCCCGGGTCGAGAACCGGGTCTGAGACAGGGGGCCCGGGCTCATACACCTCTATGGTTGCTACGGGGCCGCCGCCCGCGTATATATCGATGGGGGCGAACCCCCAGCCAGCGAGCCCGAGCACACGGGCCATGTAGTACGCCACCTCGGCGTCCCCGAGGCTACCTGTATCCGCGAAGCTCAGGGCAATGGTGCGGTTCAGTAAACCGTTCTCGGCCAAGTACTCGTACTTAGCTATACCGTTCACCCATTCGTAGGGATTACTGCTGCTCGTTGAGAAGAAGTTCTCGTCAAGAACATAGCTATTGCTCGAGGAGTCGTAGAGGGCCACGAAGTCCTCCCATAGATAATAATCCGATATGTTGGCGAAGGCCCTGACCCCGTTAATGAAGACCCGGAGCCCCTTAGAATGAGCATAGCTAACTATCGTCTCAAGCGCGGAGGCGAACTCCTCTACATAGCTGTTACCTGGGCTGGGATTATCCGTGAAGTAGCCGGGGTCGCACTCGTCGAGAAAAACACCAGTAAACACGCCCGCGTAGCGATCAATACTCTGCTCCACATAGCCTATGTACTGGTCAAGGCTCCACTCACCGCTAACCACTTTGCGGAAGAGGCTCCCAAGCCCAATCGGGTCATCACTACTATTATGGAGATACGCATAAACCTCCACACCCCTGCTAAGAAGCTCCTCCACGACACCATAATCGGCTCCCCCGGGGAGCACACGGGAAGTCCCAGCAACCACTACAACGTCTACCCGTAGACCGAGCAGATTAGATGTATTGAGCCACCCATAGTAGAAGACAGCGACCCGGAACCCAGAGCTACTAGGAGCATAATACCCTAGAGAAGCCGAGAAACCCGCCGAGGACGCATAGACGAGCCCAGCGACCAGGGAGAGGAGAATAACCAGGCCTAAGCCCCTCAGCCCAGACACCCCTTACCATACAAGCCGCAAATAGGCTCGTAAACCCATAAACCACTAATAGAGCTAATCGCGTACAACCCATCAGCCCCGCTACAGAAAAGTATAAAACAACAAGAGAACCCCATTACCACCTCCCCTGCTTCACCCTAGCCGATACAAAGCCCACAGCCACAAACAAGGCCACAGCCATGGCCACGATAACGCCAGTAGCATCAACCAACGGTCCCTTGATAAGCTCACCAGGCTTAGCGACAAAAGACTCAACCCCCGCATGTACACCAAAACGCACACCATTTAGAGACAGTATCCCCCCAGACCCCCTAACCGAGACAAACAAGTCAAAAGCAACACTATAAGCCCTATAAGAGAAGGGCCAGAAAAGGGGAGCAGGCCCCGTAAACACGTCGGCAAAGATATGGATCAACGAGAGAAGAGAAGCCATAATAACCAAGCGGCCCAGGGAAGAACCCCTCCACCACACGCCCAGAGCCAACAAGACAAGCCACACAACCAAGCTATGAAGAGGAGAACGATGAACACCCAACAACGCATCAACATCGGGCAACAACCCGAGCAAAGCAAGCACACCAGCACGACGAGCACCAGTAACAGGGTAGAGCACGGCAAAGCTCATAGCATAGTGGGCAAGACTACTAGGCAAACAACCAGCACCCCCCTTAGCGAGCCATAAAACGAGATAAGGAAGGAAGAGGTGTTAAGAAGGCTTATGAAGACGTCGTATTACATGCATCATATATGGTCAAAATACCGTGTGTTATACATAGCTAGTTACGTAGATATTTGCGGTGAAGACGTTGGCGAAGCACATAGTTTTAGTTCACCCCCACGGCGAAGGAAGCACATACTATGTTACCCAGAAACTGTGGCAAGGGCTAGTAAGAGAGGGCTATAGAGCTAACATAATTAGCTATGGTTCCTGGCTTGTCCCAAGGCTTATTCTACGAGACGTAGAGAACTTGCGGGCACTGAGGAAGAACGATGCAATTATATATACAGGAAGCGTAGTATTTATTTCTCCGTATTTTATCAACAAGCCTCGCTTCCTATTTGTCCACGGCTATAATTTATCGGACTTCCTTTATGGACGAAAAGAACTGTTTAGTAAACTGCTAGGCGCCTCCTACTTGGCTTCGTATATTCTAGCGAAAGAAGTAAATATTATAGATAAATATATTTGCCATAGTATTACATCTTGCGAATATAATAAAATCGAACACGATAAGCGAATACTCCTCCCACAGTTCGTTTTCAGAGATGAAATCATAGAGTACCAAAGATATAGAAAACACACTTATATCAGAAATAATGCTAGAAGAACCCATAGGGTTATAACATATATCTCCTCAGCGTACAACTCGCATAGACTATTAAGACCACTCCACATAGCCTATATACTGAGACAAGTTGTGAAACAGCTTAATAATTGTATTGAGCTAATAATAGTTACTCCTCAATACAACTTCTCATTAAAATCATCATGTCTTTTTGTCAGAACGCTAAAGCCTATGAAAAGAGAACCCTTTTTAAAGCTATTAGCTAGCAGTGATCTTTATATAGAGAGAAATCTTGATGAAGAACTCGGTCTTGTAACCCTAGAGGCCGGATTAGTAGGTACACCAGTTGCAAAAATAACGCTTCCCAATTATGTTGATCGCCAAGATTATACCGAGGACGAGATACTCCTAGGTACATCTATAAGAGATCTCGTAGATTCCCTAGTCAACTACTTTAAAAATATAGATGAAACGAGGAACGAATACGCAAAGAAGCTAAGCAACTTCATACTCACGAAGAGGGAATGGAACAATGTAAAGCAAGAGCTAGTGAAAGAAATAAACAAGGCCTAGGTGAGTCTTATCTAATTAATTCGCTAATCAGGAAAACAGAACGCGTCTATAGATCCTCGTAAAGTCTTATAGAATATCTTTTAAAGCCTTAAAGCTAAGCGCATAAAGTGGTGCCCTACGCCTTGGTTGGTGTTGTTGCTGTTCTTGCTGGTGGTGAGGGTAGGAGGTTTCGGCCTTATACTGAGATTGTTCCTAAGCCTATGATACCTGTTGGTAGGGAGGAGAAGCCTTTGCTCGAGCACATTGTTTCTTGGCTCACGGGGCAGGGTTTGAGGCGTTTCGTCCTCCTCGTTGGTTATCGGTGGAGGCAGGTAAGGAACTATTTCCGCGACGGAGGGGACTGGGGCGCCGAGATAACCTATAGCGTTGATAGCGAGGAGTACCGTGGCACCG
>JALSNP010000079.1 GCA_026986935.1 Pyrodictiaceae archaeon
TTCTCCACGAGTCTTGGAGAGCTAACAAGAACTTATATCTTTAACCCGTGTTAAAGTAATTGTTCAGACTATGGAAGAAGAGAATCTTCTCCTACGCGCGAAAGGACAAGAAGAGCTGGGAAAGCAACGACACTACTCAATGAGAAGAGAAACATAGAACAGAGAAAAACGAGGGAAAAGAAACTGATCTAGGCGGGTTACTGGAAGACTATCTTCCTGTTCTTTAGGCTGCGGTTTAGCAGGTCTGCGTGCTCTAGTGTTACCTGGTACTCTGTTAGCTTCTCTAGCTTGAGCTCGTTGCCCTCTATCTTTACCTTGTTCACGTATACCTTGCCCTCGTCGAAGCCCACTGTGTATACGAAGAGATCCTTGCTGCTCAGGTAGTTCTTTACCTCCTCGTCCTTGATTGCCTCAGCGACGCCGCCAGCAGCGAAGATTCTTACATGGAACACTATCGCGCCCGGTATGTTCTCCTTAGCGGCTGCCTTGAGGAACTTCACAAAGCTCTCCTTTACCTGCTCTATAGGGGTCTCGCCGCCGAACTGTAGTAGCACTACCTGGGCGCCGAACTCCTTTACCCTCTTAGCTATCTCTTCCTCGTTCTTCCCTATCTCTACCATGAAGTGGTAGGTTACACCACCGCTGTGATCCAGGAATGCTGCCTCTGTTGCTGTGGCAATACTGCTGCAGATTATGTTCTTAGGAGCTACTACTGCTAGCTTGTTTATACCTAGATCGGCTATGGCTTTTCCTACTAGCCTACCTGTGAGGGCTCGTAGGTATATCTCTTCCTCGAACGTGGTTAGAGCCATATTCTCACACCAGGTATAGTTTAACCTATGTTAAAGTAACCCTTTTATATTTAACGCGGGTTAATGTAAACGCTTGTTGGGAGCGTTAAGAGGAAAATAACGAAAAATATTTCAATAATGCTTAAAAATAAATAATTAAGCAAATATATAACAGTAGCTCAATTATCTATAGGAAACAATATAGAAAACACGGAAAATAATATAATTAAAAACAAAACTTGATGGAGATGATAAAAACCTTGTTCTTAGTACTCCTCGGCCTCAGCTACAGCCTTAGCCTCTGTCTTGCTAGGCCATAGGAGCACGTAGAATACCAGGTACGCTGCAGCAGCTAGGAGGAATGCCAGGAACCCAAATGTTAGCGCTACTACGGGGCCCTCCACAGCTATCTCGTTTACTGGGTTTACCTGTGGGAAGAACTTAGCTATCCCCATAGATCTAAGTATATGCTGTGTTGATGCAGTATTGTCTAGCAATACTACAGAGTTTACTGTGCTCACAACGCTAGGTAGCGCTTCCTTTGGTATATTTATTCCATAGCTAGCTAGCTTGCTTAGCGGCACCCTCCCCGAGAGCACATCTGGCCATACCGCGATAAAGAACGGGTACTGGCTGAAAGCGTTAAGGTACTCGCCAGCTGCAATAGTAACTATTGCTACTACGCCGGCTGCTAGTAGTATCTTGCCATGGGTTCTTGTCAGCCTCCCCTTGAGGAGGGCTGGCACAGCATATATTACAGCTATTATCTGGAAGGCATACATTATCATCTTTAGCACGAAGAGCCACGATACGTTGTAGTAGGCCTTGCCGTCGGCAACCTTCCAGCCAAGCGAGGCGAACACGTTGTTGAACTTGTACGGCACGCTCTCTAGGCTAAAGGCGTACCAGAGGCCAAGCAGTAGCATTAATCCGAGCCCTATAGCTGCTGGCTTAGCAAACATCTTCGCGGTTTTGAGCGCTACTTGTTTCTCCTCCTCGCTGCCCGCAATGAAGTACTTATAGGCGTAGGCGCCCATAACTACTAGGAATGTTGTAGTAAACGCTGCCGCTATGCTCTTAACGTAGAGCGGCAAGTACGTTGGGTTCTTCGTCAGCGCCGCTACGACATCTAGGTAGAACTTGTGATGAGCCGGGTCATAGCCTAGGCCCGCAGGTATATTGAGAAAGGCGAAAACAGCTCTAAAGCCTACTGGTATTAGTAGCGCTGATATACCTAGTAGGAAGCCTATGAAGTAGTGAGTTCTTCTGCTCCAGCGATCCCAGCCATACCAGTAGGCGCTAATGCTGAAGAAGTGAAGCACTATCATCATTATGGCGAGCCCAAAGGGTATCATAGTAATATTTCCGGCGAAGCCTAGGAAGTGTGGATAGTAGCTTAGGAGGAATACTGTAAAAGCCGTGCCAAAGACCCCGGCAACACCATATGTTGCTGCATAGAATCTCATAAGGGCTCTGGCCACGCTCTCTAGCTCTCTCTCCCCGCGATCTGCTCTCCACTTTAGATACGGTACTACCCAGGCTAGCCCTATACCTAGGTTAACCATGGTTATGTGTAACCCGAATGTTAGTGCAAGGAAGGCTGGTGCTAAACCTACCATATTTCTCTCACCGCCTCACACATGTTATATATTCCACCACATTATCGCATCCAGTGACTCTATCCATTGCACCAATACACGAGCATCAATAAATAATCTATTCAAATAAAAATAAAAACATCAAATAAAATGATCGAGAGCGCTTCCCTATTACCTTGGTCTCGGTTTACCGGGGACCCATAGTATCTTGTACACGGCGTAGATTAGTCCAAGCGATATCGATACTAGGAATATTGCTATGAGCGCTAGCTGCCAAGTCGGCGCGGGGTTCACCGTCCTAGCGACATCAACAGTCATCACACCATATATCGTCCATGGCTTTCTACCAATCTCTCTCACCGCCCATCCTAGGGTGCTGACGAGCTGCGCTACGAAAGCCGCTATAGGTGCTAGCATTAGCCAGAACCTCGACGGTAGCTCGCCCCTTATACCGACCATGTTTAGCACTTTATCAACTATGCCTAACCTATTCCTTATCACTATCAGCGCCACTATGAGGCCATAGAGGCCTATGAGTATTGCCAACCCTATCTTCGTGTAGTACAAGTAGTGGATTATTATCGGTGGCCGGCAGTCAGGTATGTTTGGTGCACCGGTCAGGCTACACTTACAATAATTGACAGGTATCTTGTCGTAGCTTGGTAGCTTAGCGCTTAGTGAGCCGTAGGCTATTAGTGGCATTATCTTGTCGGTATGTAGCAGCTTTGATAGACTCAGTATGTGCTCAGATGTACCCTCTATGGCGGCGAATTTCTCGGGGTTCCAGTAGGCTATTGCTCTGCCCATTTCGTGGCCCGCTATAAATCCTTGATAGGCTATAGCTATTGCTGCGAATATCGCTGCGAATTTGAATGCCTTCTCTATGTATCTCTTGTACTCCGGGTCAGCATCCTTCGGCATTCTTAGCAGGCGTAGCGCGTACCCAGCTAGTACCGTGAAGCCGGAGACGGTGAGGGCTGATCCTATTGTGTGCATCAGGGTTGCTGGGTAGACGGGGCTCTTGAAGGTTATGCTCATGTAGCCTATATGCTTCACAGTTGTTATCAATATGTAGTCTAGCACGTTCTTAACCGGTATGCTGAGAAGCATCTCCACGGGGCTCTTTGTACCAGCTAGGCTTGCTGCTGGCACTCCGAGCTTAGCTGCAAGGGCCTGGACCTGTGCAAGCGTTAGGTGCTGAACAGTTGTCTTGTTGACGAAGTGTACCAGTACGCTATCCTGTAGCTTGGCTCCGCTCCAAGCCTCTCTTACAAGCTCTTGCACAACCCGTGCTGGGATAGCTACTTTCACAGAGTCGCCGTAAACCCCTAGGATGTCCACATGGGCGACTTTCTGAAGCGCTGTCACGTTCAGTAATGGGACTAGGTCTTTAGGCATGTATACCTGTATCTTAGGGTAACCCTGGCTGTAGAGGTAGACGCCGCTAGGCTTATACGCTGGCTCTATCCCAGTCGGGGCAACCATGTAGCTATTGACGCTGAGTATCATTGAGGCACTGTACCACGCGCCAAGGAAGCCTAGGAAAGCTACCGCCGCCAAAGCCTTGGGAGGTAGCTTGTTCCAGCCATACCAGAGCATGTAGAGGAATACTACCTCCATTAGGAACGCGAAGATCTCAGCGTATAATGGGAAGTAGATGTAGCGGCCAGCAGCCTCGGTTAGATTAGGCCATAGCAGCACTAGGCCGAACTCAACCGTAGTACCGGTAGCTGCCCCCACGGCGAAGACGATGACAAAGCCCTTAGCAAGTGTCCTAGCAAACCTCATCCAAGCCCTGTCCTTGCTACGAAGGTAAAGAAGAAGAGCTATGAACGTCATGAAGGGGAGGCCCAGCACGTACTGCAGTATAGCCCAGTGTATCTCGATCCCTATGAACGATAGCAGCCTATCCCCCGCGGCTGGGTAAGAGGACCAGTGAGCCACAGCACTCACTAGGCCTCACCTCTATCCCTTCCATTCCCCAGAAGTGTTGAGAAATAAAACTGTACCGGTTTTTAAACCGTAATTGTCTTAATCTCGATTACAAACTTTAACAAGGCTCAGAAGAGTAAAACAAGTCATAAATATAACAATAAGCGTATCTTTTCAACAAAATATCTTAAACGCTCGACGTTTGCCCCGAGAACAATCTAGGTGAAGAATATTGGTGACGACTACTTTCTACGAGAGACTTCCCTTGCCATCGCTTCTGCCAGCTCCCTCATCTTAGCCTCGGGGTCAGCTGCCTTCATGACGGCCGAGGCTACTAGGACACCGAGTGTACCAAGCCTTATGGCGGCGGCCGCGTCCTCTCCACTACTAATCCCTGCACCTGTCAAAACAGGTACGTCAGGGTTAATCATGCGTACTAGCCTAAGAGTCCCCGTTACTATCTCTGGCTTCGCTTTTGAGACCGGGATGCCCGTGCCTATGAGCTCTGGAGGCTCAATAGCTATCATTGTTGGCGAGAGAGCGGCGACCGCGGCAGCAACAGTGGGTGTATCGGCGCAGACTAGGGTCTCTAGGCCCAGCTGAGTGGCCCTCCTCACCGACTTATCTATATCGCTTAGAACTAGCCGGTGCTCACTATGGTTAAGCAGTGTACCTTTTGCCCCCGCCTCTTTTATGGCCTCCGCGGGGATGAACCCAGTATGCGCACCGGGCTCAACGGGGTCCATGTGCTGAGCATAGACCACCGCTTTATCAACTACCTCGCTTATTCTCGAAATCTCGGTGGCGGGAACCGCTAGCACCACTCTCACCACTCCCTGATACTCCTCTGCCACGTGTTCAGCAGCTAGCGCTATTGCAAGCCCCTTATCACCGAACGCTGATGGGTAAGCCTTGTAGTTTATAACCAGTATTGCCTGCCAACTACTCTTCTTCGAGGAAGCGCTACTCGAGGCCATACGCGCATGAAGCCCTGATAACAATACAGTACCCAATCCAGCCTCCCTATAGAGAGACCAGGAGGCTTAGGCTATACAAGGATTCCTACCCATTTCCCAGGAGAACCGGTAGAGGCTCGGCGAGGAGATATATCATCACGGCGTATTGCAGCTCGCCAGCTCTTCTTCATAGCCGCTGACTACAAGAGACGAATAAGCGGGGATGCGTTGGAGACACCGTGTTAGACTATTATTGAATTAAATAATATTAAAAAAGGCTAGTCGTGTACCTCCTCCGCTCCGCTGAGCATCTCGCTATGCCTTATCTTCGGCTTAATGTATTTCTCGTAGTCCTTTGCCTCCTTGAACCTGTCTTTGAGCCTCTCTAGCACCTGTGGCAGAGTCGTGTACTCCATCTCCTCCGGGCCTAGACGGTGCGGCATGAATGGGCCGTGGCGCCTCATGTAGTCTGCTATTATTTGTGCTGTTCTCCTAGCCTCGTCGAACGCCGGGTCGTCGAAGAGGTCTGTTGGGCCTATTAGTCTCCCCTTTGTTATGTTGAATCCTAGGCCGACTATTCTTGGCGGGCCGTCGAAGCGGGTGCACTTAGCGTCCTTAAGGCCTACGGGCATTAGTGGGCCCCAGTGGCTACCCCTCATCCAGCCAGCCACTAGGTGGGGGAAGCTGAAGGGCTCTAGTATCTCGCCTAGTGCGGGGAACCCGCTCTGTGCACGAACTATCGCTACTGGGTCATCCTTACCTACGTAGCGGCCTGCTATCAGGTTTAGTCTCTCTACGCTAACTACTGCGGCTATCTCGTTATCGCTCTTCCTGAAAATCCTCTTTACCACGTAGCGGCCCGGTGTACCTATTAGGGCTAGGAGGTCGTACATCTCCTCAGGGGTGTTGAGGATAACGTACTTACCCTCCATCACGTCAAGTACTTCGAACTTGAAGCCATCATGCATCCTCGGGTCTATCACTAAGCCAGCTGTGTTAAACGGGTCAGCGAATATACGGAACAGTGGGAAATTGAACGCACCTGGCTCAGTCTTATCAGCCATAAATACTACTATTGGCTCACTCTTCCTCTCAACAATCTCCATCTCAGCGACGCCGGGCCCGAGCCCCCTCACATTACCGGAGAAAGCATCACTTAGGAGATCCTGACCCGCCGCATATAGGCCGAGCTCCTTTGCAACCTCAGCAGCCTTCTTGAAAGCATCCCACGCCAGTCCATGAATATCCGGGTTATCAACACCCTTGCGATGAGTCATTATTAGCTGAAGATCGTCGCCAACATGGGTGACGAAATAATCAATTATCAGACCCTTGCGCTTAGCCTCAGCCAAGACCCTGGAGGCGGCAGCCATGGTATCCGGGTGGACTTTGTGATGTCCAGCAAGGCTACCTATATCAGCCTTTATTACACTAATAGTGACCTTCTTCTCCTCCGCGCTCAACACTTTACACCTCTCACTTATACCTCATATGTAACTGCTGTAATAGAGAGACAATTAACAAGTTTGCGCCGCAACTCCGACAATTCGTGCAATAAGCCCCTCCCTATGAAAAACAGGTACGATGATATGAAGTGTAAGAAGGGAGCAAAGTAATACCTTTTCACAGTAAGAGCTATACTCTAGATAGATTTTAGTTAAGAAATTACTTAGTTAAAACTAATACTTAGCCGTCATTTAAATCCAGCCCCTTCTCTAGGAATACAGGCGAGCAAGCCTCGAGGAGGGTCTCGATTATTGCCTGTCAGGTGGTCTTCCTACCTACTTATGAGCGTCTGGTTTCTTTAAGGCAACGTATATAGTAATTATTACAAAAATAGAGATAAAGCGCCGAAACTTTACCTTATGGTTAGTTGATAAGGTGTACTCTATGATGGTGTTACAGTTGAAGACAATTATCTAGGAACAGGAAAGGGCTAGATCCTTATTGCGTTGATGGAGCGTACTACTGCTCTACTTGGCACGTGTTTTACAAGATGTTAGTTAGGTTAAATTATTGTTAGCTCTTATTAAGAAGAATATTTGATAGTTTATAGAACCCGTTTATATAGAAGAGTTTTATAAAAATTAATGCCTGGTCTTAGGAGTAGGGTCTCA
>JALSNP010000080.1 GCA_026986935.1 Pyrodictiaceae archaeon
TCTTGAATAGGCCTATCTTTACCCCCTTCCTACCCCTTGGCGCTAGCTGCCACACCTTGATAGGGACAATCTCAACCTCCTTACCAGTAGTAGGGTCACGAACCTTAACAGGCTTCTCACACGCCATGGTCTCTCACCCTATACTCTAGTCTACCCAGTACTCGTGTAGTGTGTACCTCGTCTACCCATTTATAGGCTTTACGTTTGACCTGGTCGGGGGGTTGCACCTCCCCCTACCTACTGCCTGGGAATACGTTACGTAATACCGGGGAGAGGGGGAGAGGCTGCGGATTCCGCGCAAAACCAGTAATATCGCTACTCTAGTGGCTTGACCGGAGAAACTATGAGCGAATAAGTAATGTTTGTGTATAGCGATTGATAGTATTCAATGATAGTGCTTTTAACCCAGGGCTCTTTAGAGCAGTTGGCACGGGGTGTTAGCCTTCGTCCTCGCAGGCTTTTCGGCCTAAAATAGCTGAGAAGGCTTGGGACAAGGGTCTAGAAAAAGATCTTCTTGAGACCTGGGAGAGAGAAAAACTCTACGAGTTTAAGCTGACGGATGATAAGCCTGTGCTTGTAATAGACACGCCGCCACCATATCCTAGTGGTAAATGGCACGTAGGGGCCGCTGCTCATTATGCACAGATAGACATGATTGCACGATACTTTAGGATGAAGGGATGGAGCGTATTTGTGCCCTGGTACGCGGATCGCAACGGTTTACCCGTAGAGGTCGCGGTCGAGAAGAAATACGGCATTATAGCACATGAAATGGCTAAAACCCCTGAAGGAAGGGAGAGGTTCCTAGAGCTTTGCAGCAAGGAGCTTGACGAGATCGAGGCAGAGCATGTAAGAATATGGAGGCGTCTAGGCTGCAGTTTTACCTATCTACGCAATGGGACAGATAGCCCGGAGTATAGGAGGCTGACCCAAGCAACCTTCATCGAGCTCTGGAGACGCGGCCTAATCTATGAGGCAGAGAAGCCAGTAAATTGGTGCCCGAGATGCCGCACCACTCTTAGCGAAGCAGAGATAGAGCATCGCGAGGAGGAAACGTATCTATACTACGTAAAATGGCGCGTAAAAGAGACAGGACAAGAAATAGTAATCGCGACAACGAGGCCAGAGCTAATAGGAGCCGCTAGAGTAGTAATATATAACCCTAAGGATGATAGGTACAAGCATCTCAAGGGACTACACGCCATCGTCCCGCTATTTAACTACGAGGTACCAATACTAGAGCATCCCGCAGCAAAACCCGAGTTCGGCACTGGCCTTGTAATGATAAGTAGCTATGGAGACTGGATAGATGTACAAGTGCTGAAAGAGCTCAGAATCGAGCCACGCGTGATAATAAACCCTGACGGGACCATGAACGAGAAAGCCGGGTTCCTTAAGGGCTTATCAATAAGAGATGCGCGACGCAAAATGGTTGAGGAGCTAGAAAAACGAGGACTAATAGCCAAGAAGGAAAGACTACGCCACAGCGTTCCTATATGCTGGCGGTGCAAGACCCCCATAGAGATAATCCATGTACGTGAATACTTCCTAAAACAGCTCGAGTATAGGGATCACTTAAAGAAGCTAGTAGCTAAGATGCACTTCAAGCCGGAGAAGCATAGGCAGAAACTCCTTGACTGGATAGATAGCTTGACAATGGATTGGCCTATTTCCAGGACACGTTATTACGGGACAGAGATACCGCTATGGAGATGTAAACGATGCGGAGCAAAACTCGTACCAGAGCCTGGGCGCTACTACCGGCCTTGGAAGGAGCAGCCCCCATGGGACAAGTGCCCGAGATGCGGTGCTCCTAGAGAGGAGCTCGAGCCAGAGACAAGGGTATTTGATACATGGTTTGACTCAAGCATAAGCGTGCTATACGCTTCAGGCTATCTAAGAAATATTAAGCTATTCGAGAAAGCGTTCCCAGAAAAAGAGGAACTACCATACACCATGCGCCCACAGGGCGTAGACATAATACGTACGTGGCTATACTTTACTATTCTAAGGGTCTATCAGCTACTAGGTAAGCCAGCGTTTAGATGGGTTAGAATAACCGGTATGGGGCTTGACCCCAAGGGCAGGGCTATGCACAAAAGCCTAGGCAACATAATTGATCCTGAACCCTACCTCGAGAGTTACGGAGCGGATCCTTTCAGATTCTGGGCAGCTGCTGCAGCAAAGCTAGGCGATGACTATAGGTTCAGCGAGCAGGTGCTAAAAACCGGTAAGCTGTTTCTAACAAAGCTATGGAACATATCGCGATTCGTATCAAGCTTCCCGAGACCCAGCACAGGCTATAAGCTTAGACCCATTGACCTAGTATTTCTAGGAGCCCTTAACAAGCTCATCAAGGAGGTCGACTACTACTACGGCGTAGAGCTTGACGTGCATCAGCCGATAAACCTGCTATACAACTTTGCATGGAATATCTTTGCATCCCACTACATCGAGCTAGTCAAAACCAGGGCATATAATCGGAACAAAGAGTTCAGCGAAGAGGAACAAAAAGCCGCCTGGTATACGCTTCACACAATACTGGATGCGCTACTGAGAATGCTAGCACCTATACTACCATTCGTAACCGATGCGCTCTATCGGAGACTTTACGGAGAAACTGTTCATAAGCAACCATTCCCCGAGCCCCGAGAGGAGTGGGAAACACCGCATAAGGACATGCTAGATAAAATATTAGGGCTCAACAGCGCTGTGTGGGCCTGGAAGAAAAAGAATGGGCTAAAACTAGGAGAAAAAGTAACAACACATAAACTACATGTAAGCGATGAGTACAAGCCATACCTCATAGACTTATCACTAATGCACAAGATAGAGATAACAACACAGCCCCCGCCACCAAACTCGGAGGAAATAGCGCCCGGGATCTTCATAGCAAAGAAACAATAATTACACAGCATCTGTGCACGATCTATTTTACCTGAGAAACGGGCGCGTGCTGAGCCACTCTAGCTGATAAAGCCAGATGATGTATCGGATTTCGGCTGAGACAGGTACAGAATAATTACCTCTCAGCACTACACCCTTTTCTCGGACCCGCGACACCCGGGGTAGGCCGCCGCTAGGCGGATCCATGATCCCGGGGCTCCCGGCCTTCAACTCAAGTTCATGTTTGCTCCCTGCTTCTATTGTATTGAAACATTTATGAATTGAGGACCCTGCAACAGGCCTATAGAGAAACGGTGAACCATAGTGGATAGCAAGGATCTAACAAAACTAGGAAAACTGATTGAAGCCCTTAAATCAACTCCTAGAACGGGGTGGATGCTACGGGGAGTCCCTGCTGCCATAGCCGAGTCGATATCCGAGCACATGAATGAAGCTGCTTTACTAGCCCTACTGCTCGGGGAGAAGATGGTACAAAAAGGAGTAAAAATCGATGTATACTATGCAGCAGCAATAGCGTCTTCACATGATGTATCGGAGGCAATAGTAGGCGACCTGGTTAAAGTAGTAACTGATCTCATAGGCAAACAGTTGAAAGAATCAATCGAAATACATGCCCTAGAGAAATACATAGACAACACGATAATAACACGCCTAGTAAGAGAATATATTGAGCAAAAATCTATTGAAGCAAAACTAGCAAAACTAGCAGAACAGCTAGCAACGCTTATGCAGGGGCTAAGATACTATAAGCAAGGATACGACGTATCAGAAATAATATGCTCAATGACCAATAGTATCGAAAAAGCAGTGAGAGAGGAGCCTCTTAGCCTTCTATACAGCGAGCTAAGAGACATAATTAATAGCTCTAAAAAGATTTGCAATAAAGAAAGCATAACAGAAGTATCACAAGCATAGCTCTCCATCACTCTCTCAATCCACTATAAAATAGAAAAGTACTATATAACAAATAGCTAATGGCCAATATCAATTAATTTCCCCGTATTTACAGGTGATGTAGCGATTGCCGATACGTTTTTGGCACGCTCTCCTGAAACGAATTATGTGTACAAGTTAAGCAGTATGATAATATGTCGCTTAGGCTAGACAACCTGTTCAGCTACTAGTTACCCGGCTTACATTGATTTACTTAAATGTTAGGCGATACGTAATCGGCTTATAGGTAAGACAGGCGATGTACTCTACCAGCTAAGATGTATAGGGGCATAGCGTGAGCCGCTCTAAGACAATTATTTTTTGAGAAGAACAATGCCGGGTAATTATACCGGCTATGGTAGAGCATAAGGAGTGTTATTATCATTATTTACTCAGGTGCACAGGGGGTGTACTTATCAATGGCTCTAAAACTGGAATCATGTAATATCTCTAGAATATGTGATTAAATAAGGATTTTTGTGAGAAATATCCAAATTATAAGCATTATCAATAAGCATTATATAATTCTCTCGCGCATATAGATTTATGATCTCCCCCTTATGAGGGTGGACCAATTGTCTCCTTAAGCCTGGTAACATCTATCCCTGACTCGTACGCTTTTACAGCCATTATTATTGATGGTTCTTGTTTTATCGCGCCGAGTCTATGAGCTAGGATTATGAGCGCATATGTGAAGAGGGCTAGTCGTCCCCAAATGCGTGTAGATGCTATTTTCTGAACAAGCTTGTTGAGTCTAGCAAGGATATACCTAGCTATCCTTCTTCGTGCCTCTTCCCCGCTTAGCGAGACTATTATCCTCTTAGTCCTAGCCTCTTTGTATGCGCCTCTTGTTAGCCTCCTTTTAGCGATGTAGACGTATATTATGTCTGCAGCTGTAAACTCTCTTCCCCTCATCCTCTCTATTTCTTTGCGAAGACGATTTATTCTACGTGATAGCTGCGACGGGGATGTCGAACGAGATTCCTGCGTGCTAGTATAGAGCGCGAGTACTAGCGGATGCCCCATAAAGAGATCCATTATCATTATATGGACTCGTTTATCAATTGTTGAGAGCACCTTGGTCCGCATTGTGTGAACTCTAGCCAGCTCTGCTATGTGGAGCAGCCTTCTAGCTCCTCCAAGTAAGGGTGTTAAGACCTTATTTGCCTCGTTGAGAGCCATTTCTCTACGCTCTAGCTCGGTCACTGGCATGGAGGTGTCAGCCTCTCGTTGAAAGAGCCCCTGTCTCCATCACAGAGTGATTCCTTGCGCTTAGTGTTTGAAAGTCATTATTTCCCTATAGTCTGCACAGGAGCGCACCTATGTGGTCGTGTAGAGAGGGATAACAGGGTAGCACGTATCATGCCTGTTAGCTATCCTGAGCCGAGGAATAATTAGCAAGGTGGAGAAGCTCCCCGCCGATGGTATTAGTTAGTTTTATACCTATGCCTGACAGGCTGGGGGAGAATGGTACTACGCAGTGGCTGTGAAGAAAGGATCACGGTCAGAAGCTCGGAGCTGGTGAAGAAACCCTGCATCGCTGAGCCACATAACCTAGTTACTCCTATAAAGCATAGGGTTAGGCTGGGATCCTTGGTTAGTAATCCTGTATCATGGCTCCTCGCTGGGAAACTATGGTAGGAAGGGTGTTGCCAGGAAAGGAGGTATGTGTGAGAGACGGCCCGATCCCAGCTTGGGGGAGCTGCGGGGCCTCGCGGACCCCACAGCTACCCCCAACGCGGCCGGCTTAACTTCCGGGTTCGACAAGAGTCCGGGTGTTTCCCGGCCGCTATGGCCGGGTCGGGCCGTGTATACCGCTCTAGGTTCTTGGGGTTCTTATAGTTTTCATTAAATTCGTGGGGATGGGTCTATCATAGGGGAGTGGTTATTGCTACTTATTATCCGGTTTGCGGCTAGTGTCTCTTCTCTGATTGGGGGAGTGTAGTAGTGGATGAAGAGGTCTTGAAGAAATATATTGAGGCTGGGCGTATAGCTAGGGTTGTGAGAGATGAGGCTGCTAGGCGTATTGAGCCCGGTGTATCTGTTTTAGAGTTTTGTGAATGGGTTGAGAAGAGGATTATGGAGCTTGGCGGTAAGCCAGCATTTCCCTGCAATTTGTCTATAAACGAGGTTGCTGCGCATTATACTCCTTTAGTGGATGATGATCTCAGTGTTCCTGAAGAGTCTGTTGTGAAAATTGATTTAGGCGTCCATATTGACGGGTATATAGCTGATACAGCTGTCACTGTGAGCTTTAGTGATAAGTGGGCTCCGTTGCTCGAAGCCGTTCGGAATGCGCTGGACAAGGCTCTTGAGATAGTGTCTCCTGACACAAGGTTCTCTGACGTGGGGAAAGTAATAGAGTCGGTTATAAAGATGTATGGTTTTAAGCCTATAGCTAATCTCGGTGGTCATAGTCTCGCTAGGTTCACTATTCATGCCGGTGAGAGTATTCCCAATGTCTATGAGCCTTTTCTGAGAGGGAAGTTTGGCAAAGGTAAGGCTTATGCTATAGAGCCTTTTGGGACAAATGGCGCTGGTAGTGTGAGAGAAGGCGATCTTGTTGCCATTTATGCACTTATTCGCCCCAATCTTAGGAGGCGGCTCAGTGACGTACAGCGCAGAGTCTTGAATACTATAAAGGAGAGGTTTCGTACGCTACCGTTTACTGAGCGTTGGTTAAAGGATGTAGCTGGTTTAGAGGAGCTTCGTAAATCGTTGAAGAGGCTTGCGCGTATGGGGTTTCTGGTGCAGTACCCCGTGCTTATAGAGAAGGGTAAGGGTATGGTGGCTCAGTTTGAGCATACTCTTGTGATAACGGATCAGGGTGATGTGATAGTTACTACTAGGTAGGCGACCAGAAGAGTTTTTGAGCTGTTTTCTGCTATACGGTTTTTGACGAATAAGGGGATAGTGTAGGGCTCGCGACACTGGGTTTGCCTAGGTGCTAGTATATGGTGAATACTACATCGCCGTGGTTTGGCGGCGGCTCTGACCTAGCTACGTGGATAATAGCTATAAGCATACTTATATCGACTATCCTATCTATATTCGCGTTCCTTGGCGTGGCTCAGGGGTTCCAGCTGCGTATATGGAAAACTCAGATAGAGTCCAAGTTGCGTATCCTCGAGAGCTATCGTGACGAGGTTCGTGACGAGGTTCGCCGCCGTCTCGAAAAGCTTGGTGCCAAGAATATTGATAACATACTTACAACCGCTTTGGAGTATTTCGTTATTGGCCCGGTGGACATAGAGCCTACTGATATTATTAGAAGGCTTGAACGTGTCCTACGTACTGAGGAGGAGCGTTTGGAGGCCCTGGTTAGGCGTGGTATAGGTGGGAATGCTCGCGATGTTGATGTGAAGAATGTTATAACATTGCTGGCAATAGCTAATGCCCTAAACCTGTTATATAAGTA
>JALSNP010000081.1 GCA_026986935.1 Pyrodictiaceae archaeon
AGATATGTAGATGAAACAGTCAGCCTCTGCGAGGAGCTGAAAAACGAGATTACAAGAGAAGCAGTGCTATTCATAGCAAGATACCAGCCTCTCGGAAGAGAGCTCATACAAGCGGAAAACACGATCAAAGCATCATACGATCTCTACAGGATTACAAGATACCTTAGAGAGATAGCACACCTCGACAGGAAGGTCGGACCCTTATCTACTCTTCTAACAGAACATGACTGGGCACTACTAGACCAGGCCAGGACAATGCTGGAGAAAGGATATAGGCTTTACCGTCAAGGAGAGGGAGACGCTATGGAAATTCTAGAAGCCGACAATATCATAGACAGGGCGTACGAGGAGATACTCGACGAGATATCGCAGAGCGAGAATGTCGAGAAGAGGAAAGCTGTAGAGGCGCTTTATAGGAGGCATGTGGAGAGAATAGCGGACCATATAGTATATATAGTGACAAAAATAATATAAAAAGATTATATTAGATTTTTAAGAATATCCCTATTGCTTATAATACCGAGTAGCTCTCCATTCTCGTTAACAACAGGCAAATGCCTAATATCATGCTCTATCATTTTACAGGTGGCCTTTATCAACGAGTCCTCCGGACCAATTGTTATTAAATTCTTAGTCATCACCTTCTCCAAGGGCGTATCTAGGCTTACACCCTTAGCAATCAGGCGGGCAAGGTCCCTCTCCGTGAATATGCCAACCAGTTTTCCTTCCTTGATGATAAGAACGCTACCAACATCCTTTTCTCCTATTATTTTAGCGGCCTCCCTAACGGTGTGGCTCGGGGCGAGAGAGTAAAGGTTTGTTTGCATTATCTCTTTCACTTTCACACTTCTCCACCTCCTACGACACTAGTCTTACAAGGTCTTAGTCTCACGTTGTATCAGCTGTCCGGTCATAGTGTTAAAATATGCTATGGTTTATCTTGTTAATACTAGGTTCTAAGGTATAGTTGTGGTTAGATAGATCTATAGAATATACGGGTGTTTGCAGGCTATGGAAGATATAAGGATATTTAAATATAAAAATCTAAAAAATAAAAAATTAGATAAGTTTAAACTAGCGGCGAGAAGCCTGCTCGACGGAGAGACCGTCTGGGACGGGATCTTCTGGGAGGCAAGCGAGGATAAAAGGAAGGTGTACTTGTCAGGATCCTTCGAGATAGGCGTTGCGACCCCGGTAGCACCCCAGGATTGCCACTACCATGCTGAAAGCTATGAGATCATAATATCGCTAGGGAAGGGTAGAATAGTATGGCGTGACGGTTCACAAATAAATAGTGTGGATCTCGATTATGGCGATATTGTTATAATACCTCCTTTAGTATCGCATAAAACTATGATATATAATAATATTTTTTATTTTATAAAAATACCTGTAAATGCTAAACTAGAGGATGATAAGATAAAAATAGACGACAACGAGTGCGCCTCCTAGAACCATTCCTTAACCCACCTATAGGATAAAGCAACCACAACTATACTAAGCAGTAGGAGCATGCTTGCGGAAACACTAGCAGCCTGGACTGCCCTTCCAGAATTGTAAAGATAATATGTGAGAACACCCAAGCTCCACGTTCTAGGAGTTGAGACTACGAGAGTAGCGCCAAACTCGCCTAGACTAGCTATAGATGCGAGGACCAGACCGCTAACCACCGCACCCTTAATAGTGCCTGCAAGATTTGATAGTAATGATATTCCCCCGATCCTTAAACTCACAAGTAGACCGCGCACTTCTCTTGGGAGACGGAGGAGGCCTGTCTCGAGTATCCTGGAGGTCAGGGGGAGAGCGGCGAGCGTATGAGCGAGGATTATGATGAGCACTACTGCCGCATCCTGGCCGACGTGGCTCTCAAGAGAATGATAATATGTGATGTAGAGGCCGATGCCAGCCATTACGGGCGATACTACCATTGGCAGCATTGTTATCGCTCTCCTAACGCTTCCCCCCAGTACGGCGGGAACGCTTAAGAGGACAGCTAGCACAGCGGTAAGAACCGCGTATACTATACTGTTCATGATACTCCTAGCCAGACCAGCACCTGGGGGCAGGGGAATCCTTCCATAGAGGAGCATTCTCAGGGGTTCCAGACTAAAACCGCCATGGCGGCCGGTGTAGGCTTGTAAAAATACTCCCGCGATAGGGATGTATAGGAGTGCCAGCAATATAATAGCGTATAGTGAGAGTGCTAGACCCTCAATCCTCCCTGGTGTTGGGCGCCAAGTTTTCTCTCCAAGCTCGCCGGGCCTAGTCTTCGAGTGGATTTTTAGAAGTATGATTGCGAGAGTAAAAAGGAAGAGGGCTTGCAGTATGGCTAGACCGTAGGCTAGAAGCCTGAGGCTCGGAAACGAGTAGTATAATGTGTATATCCATGCTTCCAGCGTGTAGTAACGGTAGGCCGAGCCTGGGAGCATTAGGGGCACCGATAGGCTTAGGAACGAATATGTGAAACTGAGAAGCCATGCCAGCAGGGCTCCCGGTACGGATAGGGGGATGAGAACTCTGAAGTAGAGGGTCCTCCTTGGGAGCCCTAGACTATAGATGTACTCGTTAAGCTCTCCAAGAGTTCCTTGCAGGCTTGTTTCGACCATTACAGCGGAGAGAGGAATGTTGAAGTACGAGTGGATTATTATGATCCCTAGAGGGGCCCGCCAGAACTGATCGGGCAGTAACCCTATACTGTGGGCCCACTGGAATCCTAGCACTACTGCCACGCTGGGAGCCATGAAGACTGGGAGTCCCAGCGAGCGGTATGTCGTCGCTAGTCTGAGCTTATAGAAGCCTGCAGCTATTCCGACTGGGAGCCCTATTATTGTTGCTAGTGTTGCGCTCGCAATGGCCTGCGCTAGGGTCCAAGCGATTATCCATTTAAGGTTAATATATTTTAGTAGAGAGAAGTTTAGTTTTGGGAGGAAGACCGCTATATAGGCTATTCCCAGAATATATAAAAATAGAAAAATATAAAGTAGAAATTTCAAATAGAACGGTATTTTACGCCTTAATAGTATTATATCGTAGCCTACTACTTCCCGCTCATTATCTGCGTCCACTGCAGCAGCCACTGCTCATAGCCTTTCTCTATCTCGCTCGTTGATAACAGGTTGTTCGCTATTATATTAGCGTTATCAGCAGTAAGCGCATACTTATAGTATGGGGGGAGCTGTATATCACTCCTAGCAGGAAGCATCCACTGATTATCCGGTATTAGGCTCTGCACTTTACTGCTGAGGAGCCAGTCCACGAACTTCTCCGCGAGATCGTTGTTAGGCTGTCCTTTAACTACGAGTACGCCCTCGACCTGGAGCCAGGCAGTACTGTTCCCCTTATAGTATAGTAGGCTAGCCTTAATAGTGGGGGTGCCATTGTTGCTCCAAGCACTGTACGCCGGGTCTGTACCGTAGCTGACAATTATCGCCCTACTGCTCCCCTTAGCTAGGAACACGTCGTATGCCTTCCCCCAGCTCGGCTCTACAAGTATATACGGTTTAACCTGTTCCCACCAGTTCTGCCAGTTAGCATGCTCTAGCTTCTCCGAGTATGCTATTTCCCAGAAGAGGAAGTTCAGGCCAGTACTACTTTTAGTCGGGTCTTCCAATACTAGCCTGCTAGCTATCTCTGGCTTCGCCAGGTCCTCGAGGGTTGGATGTTCTAGTATCTGGGTAATGTTTCCAGGGAGACGTGCCGGGTCATAGACTATGGCTATGGTGCTATAGTCGAAGGGGGTAACGCAGTGGTCCGGGTCGAGAGCATCGGCGATACTCCTTGGAACGCTAGCGTTAGCTATAGGGCTATAGTAGCACTGTACGATCCCATTCTGTTTAGCCTCGTAGACGAGCAGGTTGTCTACACCTATCACGACATTCGCAGTCCTCTCCCCCTTCTTATACTCGTTTATCGCTGCTAGAAGGGCCTGACGCGCGCTATCGAAGGTTACCACCTTAACCTTCACATTGTACTCTTTCTCGAATCCGCCGAACACTGTGCTCAGGGTTTTATTGGGGTTCGAGCCCCACGCCATGAACCCCTTATAGGTGTACACGATAATCTCCCGATTCTTAGTAGTGGTGGGCTTCCCGCTTGCCGGCGGGGAGGCAGTGGTAGCGGTATTAGTTCTGACAAGCACGTGCGCGGTATAATATGTAGCAATGCCTGCCAGAAGGATCACAATAATAACGATCACGGCCGCGATCTTAGCGAGATGCTCCATGCACCTCACCTTCAAACCCTAATCGCACATGGAAAGGGGAAAACATGATGCCAGCATGCAAGATATTCTTCAGTTTCCCTTTCCGAACATCCGAGTATGATAGCGAGTATGACGGCTATCTTTAAAGATAGGTAAATACGTGTAAAACACGTAGTCCAAAGCATGCCAAACATAATAGAATACTAGCCACCGGGAAGCCGGAGTTGGAAATGTAGGTTAAAACTATGCGTTGTGGTGCAATAAAAATGCTAGAGGCGAAAGGACTATCCAAAACGTATGGTAGTGTGAAAGCACTCTGCGGTTTCACAGCCGTGTTTGAAGACTCAAAAATAACTATTATCGCGGGACCTAGTGGTAGCGGTAAGACTACGCTACTCAAACTTCTCGCAGGCCTCGAGATGCCAACGAGTGGGAGCATATTCATCGACGGTAGGGATGTTACTAGGGAACCGCCTTGGGAGAGGGGTGTTATGCTGCTAAGCCAGAGGCCTGTCCTACTCCCACATCTTACTGTCCGGAAAAACCTGGAGCTCGCATCCAAGTATGGCTTCAAGGGCAAGAATTCGGCGGTAAAACTTGGGATTGAAAACATTGTTGGGGATCTAGGCATAACAGACATACTCGACAGGTACCCAGGCCAGTTAAGCGGGGGCCAGCTCCAGAGGGCTAGTCTCGCGGCAGTTCTCGCATCGGGAGCACGCGTGCTCCTGCTTGACGAGCCGTTCGCCCATCTAGATCTCCCCTTAAGGGAGCAGCTCAGGATCGTGCTAAGAAAGATCGTTTCCAGGTATGGCCTGACAGGAATAATGGTTACCCATGATCAGGACGAGGCTCTCGAGCTAGGCGACCATATCATACTGTTAGACTCGTGTATGCACCGGGGGGAGGGGAGCCCGGCAGAGATGTATTTTGATCCTCCAACGCTTGATGCGGCGAGATTCTTCGGGCTCAATATCATATGTGGTGCTCTTATTGGAGACGAGCCCGTCAAGGTGTCGTTTGCGCCAGAGCAAGTAGAGATCATAGAAAGTAGTCGGGGAGACTGGATCCTCGAGTATTCAGCTCTTAGGAGGGGGTTTAGCGTTGCCCTCTTACGGCATACTACTGGTGTGGGCGTGAAGGCATACATTCCAAGCACGTTATATGAAAAGCTGTATATCGGTAGTCGATATAATATTGTGGTCAAAGGCAATGTTAAGAAGTGGAACATAGAATGCTAAACCAGCAAGCGGGCCTCACTGGGGAGCAGCGTTAATCCCACATAATGCTGGCAGAGAAGAGGGACCGGATTGGACGACAATAAACAGGCGGTTTGGCAAGGCGAGATACAGCTATGGAGGAAGCTGTTAAAAATAGCTGTCCCGCTCATGGCTGCAGACAGTATCAACAGCATACTATGGCTGACCGACACTTACTTTGTAGGCAGGCTAGGAGACTATGCAGTAGAAGGCATAGGGATCGGCGGGTACCTCACATGGCTAGCCTACACACTGGCAAGCCCCCTATATGTAGGCTCGCTTGTCCTGACAGCCCAAGCATATGGTTCGGGGGACAAGAAGAAAGCTGAAAGGATAATCGGTGAAGGGGTAACCCTCGCGCTACTACTAGCGGTTCCACTCCTACTGGTTCTAAAGGTTCTCACCCCGCCGCTGGTGGGCCTTATAGCAGGGCCAAGAGTGTCTGTCTCCGCGAAAGTGGCGGCGGTGAGCTATTTTAATGCTAGAATAGTCGGTCTCCCATTCCTGTATACGGCTATAGTGCTGGACTCGGCCTATAGAGGGGCAGGGATCACAAGACCCGTCTTCCACGGGACGCTCCTGTTTTCAGTGGTCAACGCTGTCCTGGACCCAATACTAATCTATGGCTTATTCGGCCTGCCGAGAATGGGGGTCAGCGGTGCTGGGCTGGCTAGTGCGATATCTGTTACTATATATACTATTTATTTGCTGCTATTATTAAAGAAGAGTACTGGAATAGCCCCAAAACTTTACCTCCCACGAGCGTATGCGGGCCGGTACATTAAACTTGGAGCTCCCGCACTAGCCGAACGTATAGGGACTGTAATAGGCTTCCTCCCCTACACTGGAGCGATCGCTAGGTGCGGCGATCGAGCCCTCGCAGCGCACACGATAGGTTTGAGGATCGAGTCCCTCGCCTTCCTCCCCCTCTTCTCACTAGGAGAGGCGACAGCAAGCATCGTAGGCCAAAAGATCGGGGCCGGCAAGATAGAAGAGGCTGGGAAAGCTGCATCATCGTCAGCCAGGCTAGCTTTAATTGTAGGATCCATCATAGGCGTGTTCCTCGCCGCCGCGTCAACGGTCCTACCCCGGCCCTTCACCAGGGACCCGGCAACTCTCAGGCTAGCATCCATCTACTTGGCCCTCGCCGGCGCCAGCGAACCCCTTCTAGCAGGATCAGTAGCACTTCTAATGTCTATAAGGGCGGGAGGTGAGACCAGAGTACCGATGATAGTCACACTTTCAACGATATACACGTTCAGGGTCGCCCTCGCGATACTTCTAATCGGTAGGATATGCGGGTTCTACTGTCCAATCACACTATGGAGCCTAATGGTGATGGAAGTATCATCCCGCTTCTTATTATCATTATTACTGTTTAAAATAAAATTCTACCGGTATGCTAAGAAAATAGTCTAGACTGGGACCCCGGAAAACCCGGGGAAATCCCGGGCCCCAACAGCGGTCCCACACCCTTAAACCCTTAAATAACAAGCAGAATCACCCTCATACTACCGAGACCCAACTCCCAATAGGGTCAAACCCAAAGGGTGATCTAAGAGTGAAACCCGGAAAGCTTATCATAGGGGCCATGCTAGTAGCAATGCTAGTACTAGCATACGCCCCAGCCCTCCCAGCAAACGCGCAGACACAGTACGTGGAAGTGCTAACACAGGTAGTAACAGAAAACAACGTCATATACTTCGAAGCCAACCTCACAGCCCTAAGAAACAGCCTCGGATGGGTAGGATCCGAGATCCTAATCTATGTTAGCAACAAC
>JALSNP010000082.1 GCA_026986935.1 Pyrodictiaceae archaeon
GGTGTGCTTGGTTTGGCCGCGCTTCTGCGATAAGCTCCATTCTCCATTTATACCATTCCCAGACAAGACGGGGGTTTCTCCTAAAGGCCTCAGGAGTTGCTAAATCCTCTGCGCGAAAACGTCTCCAAAGCCCATCTCTTCCTCTAAAAGTCGGTACACCGCTCTCGGCAGAGATGCCTGCACCCGTAAAAGCTACCGTGTGTCCACGCGCCTCTAGTATTAACTTTGCAACACGTTCAGCTAGTTCATCTAAACTATTTGATTCCATTAATTTCGCCCAGTACCTCGTGTCTCAATACGGTGGCGCTTATAGTAGTAATGCATAAACATACCGCGCCAAAAATGTATAGCCCGGTTAATCCTCCTCAGCACAGCCGCCAGTACCTACGGGCAGTAATGGTGGCCTCCAGTGATCACTGTGATAGGTCATAGAGCTAACACGCCTCGGTGGATTAAGCGTTTAATAAGCGAAGGCGCTCATGGAGTTGAGATAGACTTTTACTGCAGAAACGGCATGTTGTATGCTAGCCATTTAAGCGTTATAGGCAGGGCTAGGCTCCTCCGTGAGAGAATCGCAGCTCTTCTTACAAGCCTACACATACTAGGCCCTTACCCGGTTGAGGAGCTTGTTGCAGCTCTTCCTCCTAGAACTCCTCTAATGCTTGATCTCAAATCTGGGCTGGAACCGAGTTGTATTGATAGATTATATAAAATAGGACGACGCTACCCGACTTATATATCTGTACGCGATTACAGTCTTTCACCGCTGCTTGCCGAGAAGGGTCTATATGTTCTTCTAAGTATGGATCACCGCCCTATAGGCATCCTAGATGAGCTACGGGTCACGAGCGCAGTCGGAGTCTCTGTGAACAAGAAGTATGCTGATGAGAGGCTCGTCAAACTGCTTCACGATAATAACTATGTTGTGGCTATATGGACCATCAATAGTTTCGATGAAGCCGTTCAAGCGAAGAAGCTGGGCGTAGACATGGTTGTAACTGATTACCCTAGGCTCGTGAACAAGGCTCTAGAAGAGTTACAGAGGTGATAGGAGGTAGCTAATGGTAGCCGGGCGGGGATTCGAACCCCGGTCACGGGGGTTCTCCCCAGGCCCCTTCTAGGGGCCTTGCTGGGCCAGAGCCCCGCATCCTTGGCCGCTAGACGACCCGGCTGCCCTACTACGGTTCCCGGGCTCTCTCCGTGTGATACGTTTCAGCAAGTACTGGTGGGGGTTTTAAGGCTTAGCTATGGCGGGGGTTACACCGGTATTATGACTGATTACTCCTACTCATGTTCATTCCTTCTCACTCTATGTTGGAAGCCTTGAAGAGCGTGGTACGCAACTATCTTTCCCCTTGGGGCTTAGTCCTTATGCGACACTACTACCCTGTAAGCGCTGCGTCCATGGATCCGTTAAGAGATCTATGTGATGATCTAAGCCCGTTTACGGCTAGCCTCGTTATCCGAGGCATTAGGAAGCTGGTCGCCATGGGTCTAGATGATAGGGAGGTTCGTGCCTACCTGGTTGC
>JALSNP010000083.1 GCA_026986935.1 Pyrodictiaceae archaeon
CCAAACTAAACAAAAGCGGAACAATATACGCACTAGCATACTGCAACCTACACGGAATATGGGAAGAAAGAAAAGACATCACAGTAGAATAACCTAAAAACTAAGACGACACAACCGATACGAAACAAACTAATTATTAATTTCATTGTTTTTATATTAGTTATAAATGCAATCCTATATACAAAAACAACAATGATTACACTATTTATCCTAGTTCCTCAAGGCTTCTTGTGCGCAATTAAATAACTTGATAGCCTTCTCCTAACTCCTCTAATCATTTCTTAAGCCTAGGTGGTAATAACATGCTGTGGAAGGATTTGTAATTCATGGAGAGCTTCATACCCTTATCCAGATTGGAACATACCAGCAGAGTTTCAAGGTAGTAGATATTATCGCCAGGGAGTGGCGCTCAGCGGTAAGTACCAGGTGCTCCGCTGAGTTGCCGTGACCTGGCGGCTTTATTTCCTAAACCTTCTGAGCTCTTCCCCGAGCTTCTTTGCTATCTGCTAATGGTATTGCATTAGCTTATGGTGTTTTGTATCTAATGTTTCACCGAAACTATTAGAATTGAATATATGTGGTAGGGAGGATTATTGCTGGAGAACCTGCTCGTAGGAGATATAATCAGTACTCAAGACCCTCTTCATCGCTTATTTGTTGCTCGGGAGGCGCGGGGTCATCACTTAGCCCTAGTATGTGTTCTAGTGAAGGGGGTGGCTCTGGCTGGGTTTATTGTTACGCGGTCCTGGGGATTTATTATCTCTCCTGGTTGAACCCCTTTACCAAAAGGGGTGTAAGAGGTAGGGGTGCCGTGCCTTCGGTGAACGAGCTGAGGCGCGTTATGAAGGATAAGGGGCTGTGTACGAAGGTGGGGGTTGTCGAGGAGAAGCCTGGTTGTGTGCTCCTCTACTGTGATGGCGGTGACGGTGTTTTGGTTGCTGTGTTTGAGCATGGTGAGTGGGTTTATGCTAAGATGGTTGCGGAGGGGAGTGTTAAGCCATATATGTGGCATTGTAATGAGTTGCTATATGTGCCTTATGGTGTCTATGTTTTTGCTAAGGGGTTGGATGAGCTTGTCGAGGGGCTTGGTAGGAAGAAGGGGCTCGTTTTGGCACAGCTGCGTCTAGCTCTTGAGCGCCTGGCTGATGTGGAGGAGTAACCTGTTTTGCCCCGCGGGCCTGGTCTTCTGTGTAGAAGGGGAATGGTTCTGGGATGAGTGATACGCGGAGCGATTATCGTATACTTGTGGCTGAGCATGCTCTAGGCCTTCTTGAGAACGTTGTTCGTTCTCATGGCGTGCCCGGTGTTGTTGAGTGGAGGCGTTTGGAGCAGCTCGTGGAGGAGGCTAAGAGGCAGCTCATGAGTATTAAGTATAGTTTTCTTCCTCCTAGGATGCTAGCAGAGCACGAGTCTACTAGGAGGTTACAGGAGCTTAGCAAGGAGATAGCCAGGCTCCTGCTTCCCTGGGATAAGATAAGGACTATGAGCCTTGACAAGAGGGCGCGCATGAATATTGCGAGAGCCAAGTACGCTATAAGGATGCTTTACGGGCTTCCGTACAGGCTTGTGCTAGGCGATGAGAATGACCCTCTCTACGCGGTTGACATAGAGTGTGTGAAGGTGCTTAGCGTCTCGAAGCACCCTGGGGCGGAGTCTCTTTACATAACTAGGGCTCAGGGCGTACTAACGTACACCATAATAACTAACATAGAGGGTATTAGGAAGGGCGAGGTAAGGGCCGCAGCTATTCTGCCACCAGTTGAGCTCCGAGGCGAGATAAGTGAGGCCATGTATTGTAGCGAGCCGTTAGATACGGTGGAGTGCATTGGGAAAAGACCGCCGATAAGCCTAGTTGATCGCGGAGAGGTAGAGAAAATCATATATAATATAATAAGGGGCTAAGTGGCTACATGGCTATCGCTTATGTGCACATGCCTCTCCACCCATATAACAGCCTCGCCGTAGACTCGTTTTAGGAGGTCAACGTCTAGTACCTCCCTTGGCCTCCCCACTGCTATGACGCGCTTATTGAGTAGGACTATGTAAGATGTGTACGGTAATAAGAGCATTGGGTCGTGGCTGGTCACTACCACGAGTCTCTCCTTACCGAGTTTTCCTATGAATCTCGCTAGCGCTGCTCTCCCGCGGGGATCGACGGCTGAGAAGGGCTCATCCATTAGGAGTATATACGGGTCATGTGCTAGTGCTTTTGCTATGAAGGCTCGTTGCCTCTGACCCCCACTAAGCTCTCTAAGCGGCTTGTTCCAGGTATCCTCGCTTAGCCCTATAGCGTTAAGCACTTTCTTTATCTCGTCAACTGGCTTCCTGACCCCGCGTAGGCGTAGCTCATAGCTTACTAGCTCTAGTGGGGTGATAGGATAATGGGATCCCTGGACTATTGTCTGAGGGACGTAGCCAGCGTATCTACCAGCTTTACGAGGATTTGCTGTGACCTCTTCACCGCACATGAATACTTTACCCTTATTGGGCTTAATTAGGCCAAGCATGGTCTTCAGTAGCGTTGTTTTACCCGCTCCGTTGGGGCCAAGGATCTGTATAAGGGCGGGGCCTTTTAGCCGCAGATCCTCGACCTGGATAGTGATAGCCTTGCCATACCTGACCTCAAGCTTCTCCACCTCTATTGTTACCCCGTTTGGCCCCGTCGAGCATGGTGCTTGGTTGCTCTCCATGCCTTGTGCCCCGGTTTGTGCACAGTTTATGTAAACTCTTATAAATCTCTGTGCACAAGGGAGATGAACAGATGGACTAAAAAGGTGGTATAGCGAGGTAGCCCAGGAATGGATAGAGAGCTTGCCGCCTCCATAGCGATAATTATGGCTGGGCTACTCATTGCTGGCTACACGACCCTTACCACCCTGCCAACGCGCACCAGCGCCGAGAAGAGTAAGGGCTTATTAATAGTGGTGACATTCCCGAACCTCGTATACGATGTTAAACAACTAGTATGCGAGTCTGATCAGGTCGTAAGCCTAGTGCCCCCGGGCGTTGATCCCCACACCTATACGCTCAGCCTAGCCGATGTAGAGAAGGCTGAAAAAGCAGACATAGTTATCTCGACGGGGCACGCACCCTTTGAGATTAGGCTGCGAGAGTACATAAGCCCGGAGAAGCTAATCGAGATACCGAGAATCCCGGGCATAAGGATAGAGAACATCATCGGTACATCGTCGCCGAACCTCCACATGCCTATATATGATCCACACAACTATATCGTGTTTATTAAATTCGTTGCGGAGAGACTAGCAAAGCTTAGGCCGCAGTGCAAGCAACACTACCTCACAAGCGCAAGAATCGTTGAAAACAAAGTGGCCGAGATCATGGAGTCCAGCCCAAGGCTGGAGGTAAGCGGTGTCGGGTCAACGCCTCTAACCCAGTATGCTGTCGGGTGGCTTGGTATACGTCTTAGAGCACTGATGCTTGTTAGCCCAGAAGCTGGGATAACCGCCCAAAGTTATGAGAGGCTTAAAACCCTCATGGCTAGTCATAGTATTAGTGTCGCTGTCGTAACGAGCCTAAGCATGAATGGGTGCAAGCCCGCGGGTAAGGCTGATGAAAAAGTCCTAACCCTTGCGAACACGTACCATGTCCCAGTCATATGTGTACCTGCACCATTTACTGCGGCGCCTATCCCGGATAAGCTCGAGCACATAGCGCTTCAGGCGAAGAAGCTTTACCCGCTGATGGTGAGCAGATGAGGCGATATAGTATGAAGAGGCTTCTCTTATCCCTGATAATATTTGATATACTTGTTGCTTACTCGTTTGCGCTGCGAGTGGATGTTGTTGCGGCGTTATCGCTACTAGTTGCTGGGGTCTTGTTCGGTGTCCTTGGCTCAGTTATAGCTGCTAGGCGTTTGTACTTCTTGGCGGGGGCGGCTCCTCATTCGGCTCTATTTTCGGCTCTTATCTCTGTTGTAGCGGCTTATTGGCTCGGCATAGGTGTTTTATCGCTGTACTCCTTGTATGCATTATCTATACTTATAGGTATAGTTGTAGTGTATGTTGCCGGGTACCTTATCTTTCGTGGCGTAGACCCAGACCTAGCCACATCGATCCTAGTCGCCTTTGCTAGCTCGTTCAGCGTTATCACAGCGTACTATATAAAGACGAGCCTGCCCGTACCCTTCGATATAATGTCCATAGTGTTTGGCGACCCTCTTCTCGTAACCTCTAAGGAGCTAATAGTAGCGATCATAGTTGCAGCACTAGTAGTGCTAGGCCTATTGCTGAGCTACCCAGCTCAGATCTATCTCGGTGTTGATAGGGATTCGGCAATGCTTACTGGTGCTCCTATCTGGCTCTACGACCTAGTGTTCTTCACGCTCCTAGGGGCAACTGTGGTAGCTCTTATCAGGGTGATAGGGTTCGTGCTGGAGCACATATTGTTGCTCTTACCCGGCGCGCTCGCAGCCAGCCATGGTAGGAGCTCTGAGGAGGCGTTACTAGTATCGCTCGCGTCAGCGCTAACAGCCTCTGCCCTGGGTATGCTTATTAGCATGGCCGTCCCGGTCTCGCCCTCGGGCGCGGTCGGGGTCTCGATGCTTCTCATCTACGCGTTTGCCCTCCTTTATAAGAGGTAGCGAGGCGCTTGTACAATGGCTAGGAGGAGGTTCGGTATCTCGGTATCCTCCAGCATAGCTGAGTGGCTCGATAGGCTGGCTAGGCGGCTAGGTGTCGATAGATCTAGGCTTGTTGAGCGCGCTCTTGAATCGTTTCTCCACGAGTACGCTCATTATCTCTACGAGCACGAGTGCCAAGGGGTAATAATAGCGGTTAAACGCGATGGGAGAGGCGATACGGCTAAGATAATAGAGAGTTTTAGAGACATTGTGCTGAGCAACATGCATCACCATATAGGTGATCTCTGCGTAGACATAGTGGTTGTGCGCGGCTCCTCGAAGAGAATAGCTGAGCTTCACTCGGCGCTGACAAGTATAAAGGATTGTACTGTGCGCTACGTCCCTATAACGAATACGAGGAGGTGAGCCCCTTTCTTGTCCCTGGCCTGGGCTCCGGGGCTTAAGCCTCGCTGGGTGAGAGAGGGAAGGCTCGCGGTATCACCGATGCCTCGTCTCGGAGAAGAGGAGAAAATAGTATCCATGTTCAATACGGTTATCTCGCTCTCTCCCCCCAGCGAGCACGTCCTAAGCGCTGGCTACGATCCAAGATCACTGCCTAGGCTGAAACCCGGTATTAAGGTGGTTTGGCGCCCTATAGGCGAGTATAACGCCCCTACGCTCGTAGAGCTCATAAAAATTCTCCGGGGGCTCCAAGAGCCTGTTCTTGTTCACTGTTTTCGCGGATGTGGTAGGAGCTCTGTGGTAGCTGCTGCGTGGCTTATAGTGGTCGAGGGCTTCTCTCTTCCAGAGGCATTGGTCGAGGTGAGTAACAGGACTGGTTGCGGGCTGGAGACGGCGCCGCAGCTAAGCGTGGTGGAGGCTGTTGATCTCGCGAGAAGAGCAGGGCTAATAGATAATCTCTACACGGTTTTCGACGTGGACGACCCCGTGCCCGAGTACGTGTTGCTGCTCGCGCGGAGACTATCCCCTTTGGCGCAGCGCGACCCCGTCGAGGAGGCTAGGAGAGCTATCTCCGAGAAAACGCTGCTACTAGAGATTGCTCAAAAACTATCGTATCGCCTAGACTACAAAGTCGCTAAAATAGATGCGAGGAACAACGAGCTGGTTGTACTGGTATGGGTGCCGCGTAGAGCACATCCATCCAACGTTAGGGAGACATCTGAGCCCCTTGACGACCTGGAGCGCGATCTCGGGGAGCTTCTTAGCGAGTGGCTTGGAAGAGAAATACGTGTAAAGATAGACGTGAAGCCGCCTAGCACTGTACCGTGGCTATAGGGAGGGCTTTGAGCGGCCAAGCAGGTAGCCTATAGCAACTCCTACTATCAACGCTATCGCTATTAATGGGGCGTAGCTGGTCAGTGGAAGCGTTTTTGTAATCGTTTCTGTGATTGTGGATACCTTTGTCTCTGTACTTGTTGTGACCTCCTTCTTCGTTATGGTCTGCTTAACAGTCTTTACAACAATTGTCGCGCTTGTCTTGGTAACGGTTTTTGTAACTGTTTTTGTTTTCTCGGGTCTTGGTGCCGACGTGGTTGCTGTACTGATGGGTGTCGTTTGCTGTGCTTGGTGCTGGGTTAGGACATTCAATAATATTGCGTAACTCGCTGCCTGCATGTAGAGAGATAGTTGTGCTCCTATGTCTTGTTGTATGGAGGCGTATTCGGAGTAAAGCGCTGGTAGTATCGGGGTAGCGTTTTTCGCTATATCGAGCCCTATTAGTATTTTCAGCGCCTTGTGGCTGGCTTTGAGCGTTTTCTCAGTATTGGTGTTAAAGATCTTGTGTATCGTCGTGGCAGTGTCAGCAAGGGATGATATGCTTATGGCGAGTACTTTTAGTGCTTCAGAGACGTTTTGCCCGCTTATCCCCCTTGATAAGAGTTTTTGCGCCTCTGCAAGCTGTCTAGGCGGTGAGGCAGGAATCCCGGCGCTTGTTGCGAGGGCTTCTAGATAGGTTGCAGCGGATGATGCTATATAGTAGTAGTTCTCGGCTAGGCTTATTATTCTCTCCCTACCTATAGTCGCTGAGGATAGCGTCTTGGATGTCTTTAGTAGCCCGAGCCATTGGTCTATAGTGAGGCTCCTATAGTACGAGTATACAGCGTCTTGCAGCGCGTTAAGCAGAGCCTCTATTTTGCCAAACCCGGTGCTTTGCTCGGCTGCTTTTAGATAGTAACTTGCCTCGTTAATCGCCGCTTTTGTTGAGTCGAGGCGGTTCTCCACCGCTATTGCTACCTGTAGCTCTACTGTGTTGAGCTCCCCTCTCTTGAGCATCTCATTTAGCGTCTTTGCGGCGTTTGCGGCGACCTTGTTCGCTACATCGGTGTAGTGCTTTACTTGTTTAACTAGCGCATCTATGGTGTTATTGGAGCTGAACGCTGACGCTATGCTACACGCTAGTGTCGCGTCTATCGCGGCGCCAAAAGCCCTTGAGGCTGCAGAGTACAGTAGACCCTGCTTCTCAAGGCTCTTCTCCTCCACGAGGTACTGATTAGCCTCGTTTACAAGCCTCTGCACAAAGCCCTTCACAGCCGGGTCAAGGTTGTTCAGAAACTTCTGCGTACAGGATAGATTAGTCTCAGCCACTGACTTGAACAATGACGTGACTCCGCGAAGGTTTTTGCCAAGCGCTGGGAACACGTTATAGATGTTAATGTTCTTCGCGCTAAGCGCTTCTATACGGCTTAGTAGCTCCTTATCACCCGTCGCGGCAACATAGGCGTCTAGTATGGTATCGGCCTCAACCACTCTTACACCAAGCGTCTTCCCCAGAGAAGTAACATTAACGTAGCGCCCCGTGTTAAGATCAAGCGCTATGGACTGCCCTGCGGGTATAACGAATACTTTGATACCGTTCCTAGCCATAGCCTCCAGCTTCTCAGGTATACCGCCCACGGGGCCGAGAGTTGCATCGGGATCAACCATCCCGGTCATGGAGAAGCTGCTTGGTATTGAACGGTTTCTTAGAGCGGCGAGTATGGCTACAGCCATAGCCCCGCTAGCGCTGGGGCCCCCGACTATGGTAGAGTTTGCCTTGAGATGAATAAAGTAATCGTATGAGTAGAAATCGACCCCAGCAAGAATACTAGCAACTATGGCAGCTATTCTTGCAGCAGCCTGGGTATCTAGCTGGGTTAACGGCTCAGCAGCAAAATAGACTATACCGTGCCCAGGATAAGCTACTGAGACGACAAGCTTCGACGAGACCCCTACATAGCCCTCCGGAGTCTCAGCAACAGCTGGTACTAGCATGGTTACTGTGCGTATCCACTCGTAGCCCTTCTCGCCCGTAGAGACGCTCACGAGAGGTAATAGTACTAGAAGTAGGAAGAGGAGCGGGTATACTCGTCTCCATTGCATAGAGCCTCGCCCCATAGGCAAGGGGTTCGCCCCGGCTAGTTAAAACGTGTTAACTAGATCAGCCTCCGCCATACTTCTTCACACCCCTTGTTCGCCGAAGAGGGTCAGCCCTAGCGAACGTCATCACTTCCCCGTTTCCGCGCCACTTGTTTCGCGGCGATATAGCCTCCTATACTTCTTGCTGTGCTGGAGCCATTTCTCCTTCTCATCGGGCACGGCTACGTGTATATCTATTGGGTGGTGCTTCTCTATAATGCCTTTCTCTCTTAGTTCACGGATCAGATTAGTGATTTGCTTCTTCGTAAGCCTCTCTTTGCTCACAACCAGCAGGTCTACATCGTGCGCTCTGTGTAGCTCTTCGCGAGCAACACTGCCGACAAGGTATATCTCTACGGCTTTTAGTCTCTCTGCCACGTGTTGGATAATTCTTGGCACCCATTTATCCCATTGCCTTATGGCCTCCTCTCTGGCCCTTAGTAACTCATCAATATACTCTGCTAGCTCGCGGCGCGTATAGAGCCGATACACGTACTCTATAGTAAACGAAGCGGTGACTGTGACTGCAAATAATGCTGCCTGAAGCGGCTCTTTAACAATGGATCGGTAAATCATTATGCCCAGGGCGGTGAAGGCAGCGCCTGCGCCGATAATAGTTATAACAGGGTTTGCTCTAATCCTATCCCTCAACCTATACGCCGCTATGTTTATGAACCCAAATACTAGGAGGAATCCACAACTACCAGCAAACGATATTGTCTCCAACCCTGTCGTGTTCACGAGTAGGAGCGAGAGCACAGCTATAGCTACTAGCCCCTCGGGCGCATTGCGCCAAATCTTTTTACCGAGCTCGCGGGGGAGCTGGCCATACTTCGCCACGATATAGCTTATCCCAGCGGTGCCATAGAGTGTAGCGTTTATAGCTGATGCTGTAGAGGCGAGAGCAGCTGCAACAACTAATAGGAAGCCAGCGTAACCAAGCCCCTTTGCAGCCACCTCCGCCAATGCATAGTCTCTTACACGTATTACCTCCTCGGGGCTTAGTACACCAGCGGAGACAAGGGCTATCACCACATAGACAGCTATCACCACTAGCACCGAGGAATAGAAAGCCCGGGGAAGCACACTCGGAGACTCCACATCAGCGGCGGTGTTAGCAATTAGCTCAAAGCCCTCATAAGCAAGAAATATGATCATACCCCCAACAACTATGTTGAGCGCACTCGGCCACTTGCTTGGGGAAAACTTTGCCCAAGATACTAGAGGCAAACCCACGGCAGCAACCAGCACGAGAACACCGAGCTTAAAGAAGACGAGAGCATCCTCAACACTGCCACTAACATAGGCCCCGAGAGCATTGACAAAAACGAATGCTAGTACAACAAGACTAGCGAGTACATGGGATAACAGCCAGCCCCCATGGACTATGCTGGCACCATAGCTCCCAAAAGCATACGAGTACAAAGCAACCATAACAACATAGCTGGCCAGCAACAAGATATTCAGCCCACCAGAGAAAACACCAGGGCCAAAACCCTGAACAAGAAACTCAACAGTACCACCACGGCTAGGGAATCGAAGAGAAAGCTTTGCATAAGAATAAGCAGTAACAAGAGCAATTAAGCCAGCAAGGAGGAAAGCTAGAGGGGCAGCAGTGCCAGCAAGCTCTAAACTAAGACCGAGGACAGCAAAAATACCGCCACCAATCATCCCGCCAACGCCAATACTAAAAGCTTCCCTAAACCCGATCCTCCGCCCTGTACCCAATTCAGCAGCTCCTCTCAGCCTCGCTGAAACCTAGCTATGAGGCATTATATAAGTGTGTAAGGAGCTGTTTACTCAGCCCTAAAGACGTTGCTAGATGAGAGATAAGGATAGATAGTTACGAGACGCTGAGAAGAATGTGGTGCGGGGGGTGGGATTTGAACCCACGCCGGCCTACGCCAGCGGGTCTTAAGCCCGCCCCCTTCGACCTGGCTCGGGCACCCCCGCGCACCAAGCCCTCAATAAGAGGGTAGGACTAGAAACGGGGCTAAAGCCTTTATCCAGATACGCCTAGAAGTTGGAGAACAAGGGTCTAGAGCATAATAACACGTGTACTGCTCTTTGTGCTACTCTTCGCCGCCCTCAAGCTCCTCTTGCAGTAATTCTTGCAATACCTCGCGGTACTCTTCACGCTCCTGCTCCCACTCCTCGAGAGACTTAGGCGGCTTCTTCTTAGCCTCGCTAACCTTAAGCGTGGTGATAGTCCTTTCTTCGGCAGGGGTCTCTTCTCTCAAAGTATAGTCACGAAGCTGCTTATCCTCAACAACCTCCACATAGCCACAACGAGTACATCTAAGAATGATCTTACCATCCTGCTTACCAACAGGTATCATTAGGCCACCGCATCTTGGACAAAACTTCAATTAGCAAACCCCTCTCTACTTGCCTATGAGGCAAAGACTCGGCCAGAGCCGCTTTCAGCACGAGCACCCTATATATGCTTTGTGCCTAGATGCATCTTCTTACAGAAGAACCACATGCTACCCCCAAGAGGACATGCCTTCTTTGCATCTAAAGAGTAGGCTACCATAGCTACACAGCGGGTAGCTATGGTAGAACGGCTTGCTCTAGACCCAAGCTTATTTTACCTTTTCTAATCCTGGAGGCCACTTCCTCTACCAGTTGCCTGACACGCATCATTGAGGCCTCGACGTCTTCCCCGGAGAACCAGCCCTCGTAGAGGCAGGCATGCATCTCGGTGGCCCGGGCCCATGCGTCGCCTACCCATTCGCCCATCTCCTTAGCCAGCCTCCTCTTGTACTCCCATAGCTCGCCATGGCTTGTCAAGCGCCCGCTCTCTCTCCAGTACACATAGGCCCCAACGGTTAGAGCACCAGCGCCCAAAGCTTCTCAGCCGCCTGCCTAACATTGCCCCCGTCCAGCACCTCCCGGGCCCTCCTCAAGCAACCAGGGCCTACACGCAAGGATACACCACGGGGCCCAGTCGGGATAACTAATACCCAAGCGTGCCAAAGATAAGCGGCACGTGTACGAGCAGTTCCGCCGCGACGGCGTAGTTGTAACCAAGTATATTGAGCCACTTGAGGGGATGCTCCATGTCTACCAGCTCTACAAATCGCTGGGTAAGGGGGGAGGCTCAGCAAGCAGGGCCTCCGCTGGCTAGCCAAGATCATCGTCCAGGAATACAATAAGGTAATCGAGAAGCTCTGCACTGTAGTTAACTTGAAGGAGCTGGGCAGAGGCTGAGGGAGTGGTGGGCCCGCGGGGATTTGAACCCCGGACCTCCGCCGTGTGAGAGCGCAAAGATATACAATAGTTCACATTGTCTATATGTATGTGTCCTAAGCTGATAGAAGCCATGGATATCCAAGGCGGATATCATCATTGGTCAGATATACATAGCTGCCCGATAGAATGTTATATTTTAGGAGTTAGATGAGGTTTTTACTTTAAATCAAAAATATTCTTTAATTCCTCCTTGACCTTAAGTAGAGCCTCTTCAGCGAGTCTACCAACGATTTTTACCACTAATTTCTTCTCTACAGTAAAAATGCTTGAACAATCTATATAGCTTGGCTCCTTCTTTAAACGGCCAATGGCTAAGTCTGATTGTGTTATAGGTACTCTATGCAGACCAGGGGAGCTGGTTATCTTAGCTACTATTATATCATTGCCCAAGTCTACGGCATTCAATATCAAGACAGGCCTTAGTTTAGAGCCGAGTAGGTCTGTGAAGGGGAGCTCTAGGATAGCAATATCTCCTTGTTTATATTTCGAAGAGCTCTTCAGCATCTTCACCCTCCCTTAAAAGTCTAAGGTACGAATAGAGTTTCTCTACATCGACGTCCTCGACATCTATTATCTTTATCTTGACCTTCTTACCCTCAAGCTCTGTTAAAGGTTTGAGTGGAATAATCACGCCACCCTTAACAATACCTTCTATCTCGGACATTCTCAAAGCACCGGATGTTACTACTGCTCCAGAGGGTAATCAACATTAGCTTACATTGTCTCATTATTCTTGGTATTGTCGCAGAAGCCGATATAGTGTGCGTTTATTGGTGGGCCCGCGGGGATTTGAACCCCGGACCTCCGCCGTGTGAGGGCGGCGTCCTAACCAGGCTAGACGACGGGCCCGCCCCCCGGAGAGGGGCTCCGTGTCTAGTAGTTGTAGACATCAAAACGGTAAGGGGTAAATGCTTTACGGTTTATTCGGCATATGCATTGTCATGGTATCAGCTTGGCCTCTGGATGGGGGTCTTGATTTTTCTAGCTTCCTGGGGCCTTCTTAATAAGTATAAGTATATATTAGGGGTAGTAATATAACGTCTCATCCTTATTCAGCTAGGGCTTGTCGCTGAACTAATGTGGAGAAATCCACCAGCCGAGGCCCGTGAGGATAACCCGCGCGACCGAAGCTAGGGCTAAGGGCGAGGCTTGTCTAATTTTAACCCCTTTCTTTGTGTTTTCGTAGTTTTTGTGGAGAGGTTGTTATTGGCGATGAGGCTTCCTTGGAAGCTCGTGGTTGAGTGGATTAGTGAGGGAGAGGGCTGTTTTCGCGAAATAGTGAGGGTCTTGGCAGAGAAGCGTACTAGGTTCCAGGAGGTGCTAGTGGCGGAGCTTAGTGGTCTCGGTAAGTCGCTGGTAATTGATGGCAAGATCCAGAGCAGTATAAGTGATGAGCATTGGTACCATGAGGCACTCGTTCATCCCGTCATGATTGCTCATCCCAGTCCTCGTAGAGTGCTAGTGCTTGGAGGCGGGGAGGGAGCAACTATACGCGAGGTGTTGAAGCACAGGAGCGTGGAGAGAGTTGTTATGGTTGATGTTGATCGCGATGTGGTCGAGTTCGCGAAAAAGTATCTCGTAGAGTGGCATCAAGGAGCCTTTAGCGATCAACGCGTAGAGCTAGTTATAGGTGATGGACGCAAGTACGTAGCCGAGGCCTCAAAAAGGGGGGAAAGCTTTGACGTGGTCATACTAGACCTAGTGGATCCCACCGAGGCAGGGCCAGCGGCTAGGCTTTACACAGTGGAGTTCTATAAGCTAGTCAAAGAACTCATAGGCGATAAGGGAGTAATGGTTACACAGGCGACATCGCCTGCCCTTACTCCCCGCGTCTACACAGTGATAAGAAATACTATAGCCAGGGTGTTCAGGCTTAGCATCCCCTATGTAACATATGTTAGGAGCTATAACGGGCTATGGGGATTCGTGGCAGGGTCTGATACTATTGACCCAAGACAATTAAGCAAAGAGGACATCGAAAAAAGAATAAGGGATAGAGTGACTCAGCCACTACGATTCTACGACCCTGAGACACATGTATGGCTCTTCACATTACCTAGACCAGTAAGAGAGTTATTAGAAAACATAAAGGAGTACGCGACCGATAACAACCCGGTATACGTGCCGGTGTAGACTAATAGCATACACGCCTTACCCGGCGAGTAAAAAATAAGGGGAGCAAAAACGTGACACAAATACTATAATGGCGATATGGCTGGGCGCCGGGGTGGCCGAGCGGTCCAAGGCGGTGGGCTCGAGACCACGAGTTTTCCGGCTCCCCTATCATAGGAGGCGGGAGACCCACTGCCCCGCAAGGGGCGCGCGGGTTCAAATCCCGCCCCCGGCGCCACACCTTAAGCTACAAAAACTCCTCCCCTTACTCCCTAGAAACTACAGAATACATGGGTACCAGGGTGCGGGGGTGCCCGAGCCAGGTCAAAGGGGGCGGGCTGAGGACCCGCTGGCGTAGGCCTGCGTGGGTTCAAATCCCACCCCCCGCACCACTCGCCACTCCTCCTCTAGTTCCTGGCTTGATCCGTGATAGAGGAGTCGTAACAATCTATCTCGCGGAGTACTCTATACTAGGTTATCCTAGATGCTGAGGATTCGGATTTCTCTCGTTTCTTGCCTCAAGTTCTTGTGATACTTATGTTATTTTTTGTCTTGTTGTACTAGTTTCGCTTGTATCGTTATCTTTGCTCATAGTATAAGTTTTCTCGTGCCCTGCGGGAAGTTTTCTTATAATTTCTCGACTAAGGTGGAAGCGTTATGAGGCTGTTTACGTCTTATGGTGGCGTTTTTGCATCCTTGTAAGTCGGGGGCAGTGGTAATGGTTATAAAAAGCGTGTTGTAGGGTATGTGGCTCGTGATCTCTCAGTCTCTTAGCCTTCTAGGTGTTCTCGTAGAAGTTTTACAGCCTCGTCATAGAGCTGTGGTGGTTCTAGGCCTTTTAGCTCCTCTAGCTTCCTTGCAAGCTCCTCTTCTCTTATAGCGTATCTAAGCCACGTGGTTAGGTACCCGGTGCGTAGTACATAGCTTAGCTCTTCGGGCTCGACGAGACCATATACTATAGCTGCTGCTAGTTGTCTCTTGTTCCTTATCCTCAGAGGGACTACTGAGCCGCGTACGAAGAAGTAGAAGGGTTCTATTAGTTGCTCGCTAGGCTTTGGTACTGATTCCTCAAGGGCTAGTTCTTCCCTACCCGGCTCTTTCTCGCCCCCTCGTAGTAGTTGGAGGGCTTTCTCTGTTATTCTTGCTGTGGCGCCTATTCGTTCTACGAGGCCGTTTCTCTCTAGCTCTGTTAAGTACTTCCTAACGGTTGACGATCTTAGGCCGATGGAGGTGGCTATTGTCTGTACGTCTGCCTCCTTTTTCTCAGCTAGTATTTCTAGTATCCTTCTCTTTGACTCGGTTAGGTTTTCTAGGCTCAAGGGAGGATACCCACTCTCTTTCCTTCCACTTACACTCTCTACCAGATGAGATCTAGTTTAAAGATAATACGGTACGGGCACTACGTGCAGCTAGCATCAAGGCTTATAGATGCTATGACTGGCGCTCCTTGGCTAGTAAGCACTATGGCCTCTCCCGGTTTTAGCGAAGACACAGTCTCTCCTAGTTCCCTCGAGCCGATAATGTGGCTGAGAAACTCTCTATCCTTTTCACCAACTATGCGGTGGATTATCAGTGTGTTTAGATTCGCTTGTGCAGCTATAGGCAGAGTTGAGGGGGCATGTGTTATAATTATGAGGCCTAGTCTATACTTCCTAGCCTCTTGTAGTATGGTAGGTACTATGTCTAAGTCGAGAAGGTTATGTGCCTCCTCAACTATAACCACTAGGCCTGAACCACTATAGTGTTTTATTCTTGAGAAGTATACGCCATAGAGGAGGAAATATGCATAAAGACGCCTAGCTCTCAGAGAATGGATAGATGATAGATCAACCACCGTTACTCCGTCAGGGCTTGAGAACAGTTGGGGAAAGTTACCGAAAACCGAGAAAAGATCCTCATACCCACTCGTTATAAAGATCTGTATCCTTCTTAGAAGCGCAGCCCATATCTCCTTCTCAGACCTGGTAATCCAGTTACTTGAAGCCTCCTCGTATGCCTCGAGAAGGAGTAAGTATAAGTCCCTTAGCCCGCTGTCCTTACCAAGGCTTTTGGACTCGAAAGCCCTACTTATAGCATTAAACACTGTTGAGCCGAGGGCCTTCTCTGTTTCTCGGAGCTCGCTGGGAGATAAGACACCGGATACTAGTGCTAGTATTAGGGATAAGATTGATGACTGGAAAGGGCTGAGACTAAGCACTCGTTCAAGAATATCAAGGGATACTTCAAGAGGCATATCGCTATTAACTAGCGGGAGCCTAGGCATTGAGGGATAGCTAAGAATTCTCAGCCTTGTATTGTAGCGATCTAGTAGCGAAGCATATTCCCCGTGCCAATCAAGCACAAGGACTCCCTGGCCTAGGGACGCGAGGCAGCGCGCAAGTCTTGCAGCAGTATGTGTCTTCCCCGAACCAGTTGATCCGAGAATCCATATGTGTCTCCAAACGTCGTCAAGCCCTATGGGGAGCTTTTTGGAACCCACTAGGCCTAGTACGAGATAATCCTCTTTCTCGTACTTTGGCAACCCCATGTCAAGGAAACCGACATCGGCTGGCGGAGGGGGGAGTAGAACGCCATCCGTACACTCTCTTATGCTCCTCGCACTCTCTATGACGAGACCGGGTGCTTCGAGAAGAGCAGATGTAATATCGCTCCCCACCTCTATATAGGAGTAACACGTACCCCTTACACACTTATATACATATTTCGCACCAATATTGTTAAGCAACCTATAATAACTGCTGAGGAACTTGTAGAAATTCCTCGAATACCTTCTCACACAGAACACTCTCCTCCCAAGAACATCGCGAAACCAATTAATCACTAAACGTCCCATAATCTCCTACAGTATAAGAACTCAAGCCAGTTAGAGAGGCGAGAACAAGTATTCCCTGTTCTCGCTCTATAAGCGGCGAACATAGACTAGCAACTCGGAGATTGCAGATTAACCTAGTAGGGTATATTATGTAATAGATCGTATAAGCTCCTAGCTAGTTCCACTAGAGTAGCCGGGTGATGTTTTGGATAAATCAAGTGGGTACGATATTGTTGTAGAGAATCTTGTGAAAAAGTATGGGGATTTACTAGCTGTAAGAGGTGTCAGTTTCAGGGTTAAACGTGGCGAGATATTCGGGTTCCTAGGCCCTAATGGTGCTGGTAAGACCACTACAATACACGTATTGGCCACCCTTATTAAGCCTACATCGGGGAGGGCCGTTGTTGCCGGATACGATGTAGTGCGCGAGCCGATGAAGGTCCGTAGATCAATAGGCATAGTTTTTCAAGACCCTAGCTTGGATGACCAGCTTACAGCGTACGAGAACATGTATATGCATGGCCGGATATATGGTCTGCGCGGCGAGGCCCTTGAGGAGAGAATCGAGCAACTACTACGCTTCGTTGAGCTATACGAGCATAGGAATAGGCAGGTCAGGTACTTCTCCGGGGGCATGAGGAGAAGATTAGAGATAGCTAGAGCCCTCTTACACGAGCCACAAGTACTTTTCCTCGATGAGCCAACGATCGGGCTGGACCCGCACACCAGGGCCCATATCTGGGAGTACATAACAAGGCTTAGGAAAGAGAGCAGGGTCACAATATTTCTCACGACGCACTATATGGATGAGGCGGAGAAGCTCTGCGACCGCATAGCGATAATAGACCATGGGAAAATAATTGCTGAGGGCACACCCGAGCAGCTCAAATCAATAATAGGTAGTGATGTAGTGTACCTACGCCTCTCGGCGAGGAGCGAAAAGGATCCGTGCAGTATCCTCGATATCCCCAACACTATAAAGGAGTGTAAGCTCCTAAGCGACGACAGAGTTGCACTAAAAGTCGCCAATGCCACAGAGGCAATACCCCTAATACTATCCATTGCCTCGAGCAAAGGGCTAAGAATAGCCGAGGTAAGCTACCACAAGCCAAGCCTTAACGACGTCTTCCTATACCTCACTGGCAGGGAGCTTAGAGACGAGGAGGTAGGCGGGCTAGAGAACCTCTTCATCAAAGCCCGGGCCCTGATGAGGAGGGGGAGACTATGAGCGGTGAAACACTAGGCGGGGGCACAGCCCTAGACGCAGTATATGTTATGGCCTATAGGCAGATCAAGCGATTCCTAAGAGCACCATCAAGAATAGTATCATCGGTAATCAATCCTATAGTATGGATAGTATTCTTCGGCCTAGGCTGGGCCTCGGCCTTCAAAGTGCCCGGGATAACCCGAGTATTAGGCGGTGTGGACTACGTAACCTACCTCGTTCCAGGAGTCATAGCGATGTCAGTGTTCACGGGAGGCTTCCTAAGCGGTATCTCAATAATATTTGATCGCCAGTTCGGCTTCCTAAAAGAAGTCCTAGTAGCCCCTACACCTCGATGGGCAGCACTCCTTGGCAGAGTGATAGGAGACGGGCTCATAGCAACACTACAGGCAGCAATTATAGCGCTGCTTAGCATCCCTCTGGTAACCATAAGAGTCGATGGCCTACTCTTAGCAATGGTGTACGCCTACATGGTAGCAATAGCCTTCGCCGGTATGGGGGTGTTAATAGCGTCTAAACTAAACAGCCACGAAGCATTCCAAATGATTATGAGCTTCCTGCTCATGCCCCTACTATTCCTCAGCGGAGCCTTCTACCCAATAAAATACATGCCAAGCTGGATGAAGGTACTAGCATACTTAGACCCACTAACCTATGGTGTCGACGGGATACGCTACCTATTAACAAGCGTGACACAAATAGGGCTAATCATAGACACGGCTGCACTATTAGCACTAGATGCAGTATTCCTAGCAATAGCCTCAATAGTATTCGAGAAAATGACCATAGACTAGCCCCAGTCCTAAACAGGCACGGAATACAGAGAAATAGGGGATTGGTGCGGCGGCCGGGATTTGAACCCGGGATCACCGGCTTGGAAGGCCGGCGTCCTAGTCCAGGCTAGACGACCGCCGCGCCCCCACTCCATGATCGAAGTCTTATACACCCCTCCAGGGGTATATTTGCCTTGGTGGTGCTGAGAAGAGGGTCTCTTGACCAAGAGCCGGGATGAAGATAGCCGGAAAAGCTGAGGAAAGCATCATTGAGCTAAGTGATAAGTCTTAAGAAGGGGGCCTCTATTACGTGTAATTTTCACGGGTGCCGCCGTAGCTCAGCGGGAGAGCGCCCGGCTGAAGACCGGGCGGTCCGGGGTTCGAATCCCCGCGGCGGCACTAGCACCTCCCTCCCCATGTATACAATAAATTAGAGATTTTCGTCCCTCCTCCTGGTCTCAGACACGCCATCTCTGTCCAAGGCCTCTTCTTAGTCAGACTCCTTCTTGGTATCCAAGTACCCTGTACCCTGGGCAAGTGGTTTAATAGGAGGTATAGAGTTATGCGTGTTGAGGGATGGGATAGCCTACTAGTAAGGTTATAGGAATATTTTTAACCAATTTAGACCAGTGGTTGCAATGATGAGGACTTGCCCATTCGAGCCCCGGGTCTTCGGGGCCTTGATGCCTACCGTGGCGGCTGAGCAGCTTCACTTATAGAGGGGGGTTGTATAGGCTTTTCCGCGGGACGTGGGTAGCGAGGTGGTATGGGCTGAGCGAGCAGTATAGGTATATCGTTAGGATTGCTGGTACAGATATACCAGGAGACCTAAAAGTACCATATGGTTTAGCGTTGATAAAAGGCGTAGGCGTGAATCTTGCTCTTGCGCTTTGTCGCTTGCTCGGTATTGATCCGAATAAGCGCATAGGTTTTCTAACCGATGCAGAGGTGGAGAAGATAGAGAGCGCGCTCGCTAACCCAGTAGCTGTAGGCATACCGGCTTGGATGCTTAACCGTAGAAAGGACTATGAGACTGGCAAGGATCTGCACCTAATAGGCGCCGACCTGATATACTATGTACGTCGCGACATAGAGAGGGAGAAGAGGATAAAGAGCTGGAGAGGTATACGCCACGCACTAGGGCTCAAGGTGCGTGGCCAGAGAACGGCTACTACTGGCCGCTTAGGTATGACGATCGGTGTGAAGAGGAGGAGGTAAAAGAGGTGAGTAATGAATGGGCGATCCAAAGAAGCCTAGGAAGACGTGGGTCGGTCCTAAGCATCCCTGGATAAAGGAGCGGCTAGTAAAAGAGATAGAACTAGTAGGCAAGTACGGGTTACGCAACAAGAGGGAACTATGGAAGCTTGAGACACTTGCACGCTACTTTAGGCATCGTGCACGACGACTACTAGCCTTATCCCCCGAGGCTAGGGAGAGGCAAGCAAAGTTCCTTCTAGCCAAGCTCCACGAGCTAGGGGTTCTTCCCGAGAACGCTACTCTCGACGATGTCCTAGGCCTAACTGCTGAGCACTTTCTTGAGAGAAGGCTTCAGACCATAGTCTATAAGAAGGGCCTGGCCCGTTCAATCTATGAGGCCCGCCAACTAATCGTTCACGGTCATATAGCTATAGCTGGGAGGCGTATCAGAAGCCCCGGGTACCTAGTCAAGAAGCATGAGGAGGACTTAATTGATTATGCTCCCACAAGCCCTCTTAGGGCACGGCTCACCGAGTCCCCGGAAGAGTCTAGCCCAGAACAAGTAGCGGGACAGGAGTAACAGGGCTAAGGGAGTGGGGTAGGTAGTCATGGCCTTCTCTGCGCGTGAAATAAAATGGGGTGTAGCGCACATATACTCGAGCTATAACAACACTATCATACACATAACTGATCTCACTGGGGCAGAGACAGTTGCACGCGCAAGCGGCGGTATGGTTGTGAAAGCGGATCGCGAGAAACCAAGCCCCTATGCTGCAATGCTCGCGGCGAGCAGGGTCGCTCAAGAAGCCATGGAGAAGGGTATAGTGGCGCTCCACATAAAGGTTAGAGCGCCTGGTGGCCATGGGCCTAAGACGCCAGGGCCCGGGGCACAGGCAGCTATTAGAGCACTTGCTAGAGCAGGCTTCATCATCGGGAGAATAGAGGATGTGACACCGCTACCCCACGATACGACAAGGAGACCTGGTGGTAGGAGAGGACGCCGCGTCTAAGACGCCTCGCCGGCGACGCCGTTTCCTTCAGCGTTGCTTGTTTTCTCCCCTCTAGGCAATAGGTGCTTGGCTATTCTCGTAACATATTGGTCTCAGCGAGGTATGTGGCATGGATGATGAGAGGAGTATTTGTATAATAGAGAAATCGGCAAACAGCATAAGGATACATATTAGGGGATTCCCGCTCCCCCTTATTAACGCTATTAGGCGTGCTAGCTATACAGACGTGCCAGTAATGGCCATAGATCTTGTCGAGATATTCGAAAACAACACAGTGCTATATGACGAGATCATTGCTCACCGGCTCGCCTTAATCCCCCTAGCTAGCGAGAATGCTCTAGAGAAGTATAAACGCCCAGAGGAATGCGCTAATGCAAGACTAGGCGATCCTGACTGCTATGTCACACTACGCCTCGAGGTAGAGACAAGTCCTACAGAGGAGCGAATGGTTTATAGCGGGGATATGGAGACAAGCGATCCCGATGTAAAGCCGGTTTATGATAACATGCCCATAGTCCTCATGGCCCCCGATCAAAGACTACGGTTACAGGCTTACGCGCGGCTGGGTTACGGGAAAGAGCACGCCAAGTGGATGCCAGTAAGTGTCGCAGCTCATAAGTATGTACCAGTACTCGAGTTCAACGCTGATGAAATGGGTAATGAGTGCATAAAATGTATTGAGACCGGTTACCCAGATATAGCGGAGAAGATAAAGACTATGCAGAGGGGGAGAATAAAGATACTAAGCGATGTTAATACCTCGGGCCTCTACTGGTGCGTCGCGAAGAGGTGCGAGAAGGGGGCAAAACTAACCTATAGTGATAAAGAATTTATACTGAAAATCGAGTCCACGGGAGCGCTTTCTCCGGAGACGATACTACTTGAGGCTATTGACGCGGTTGCTAGGAAAGCTGAAAACCTCCTAGCACAGATAAGGGAGCTACGCCGGGGACAAAGTTAGGGGCGTGAACGAGTATGCAAGTAACAAAGAGAACAGGGCCAACAAACATAGTGCTGAGAATGACTATCAGGAAGCTGAGAAGCGCAGCGAATAAGTATAAGGCGCCTATTTGGCGCTATGTTGCGGAACTGCTTGAGCGGCCTAGAAGGCTACGAGTAGAGGTAAACGTGAGCAAGATCAATCGCTATACGAAACCTGGCGAGCTCGTAGTAGTTCCGGGGAAAGTCCTAGGAGCAGGCAGTATTGATCACCCAGTCACAGTTGCTGCTATCGCTTTCAGCGCTGAGGCTGTCAGAAAAATAACCAACGCGGGTGGACGAGTACTCCACATACTCCAGCTTATTGAAGAGAACCCTCGCGGAAGCAATGTGAGGATAATTATTTAGCTCCTGGGGGATAGCATATGCCGGTTCAGGTCGAGGCTCCAAAACCACCCGAGAGAGTACTATATGTTGATGCAACCGACCAGGTACTTGGTAGGCTGGCGGCAGCCGTAGCTAAGAAGTTGTTAGAGGGATACCGCGTCTACATAGTTAATGCAGAGAAGGCTGTAATCAGCGGGGATCCTCTCAGAGTCTTCCATAGCTATCGCGTATGGTGGGAGCTTAAAGTACACGTAAACCCCTACAAGTGGGGTCCTCATCGCCCTCGCTCACCAATATTCATTGTTAGGAAAGCGGTAACAGGTATGCTTCCAAAGGAGAAACAGAAAGGCCGTGACGCTATGAAAAGGCTCAGAGTATACATAGGGGTTCCCAAGAGCCTAGAGAACAAAGAGTTCGTGCGCTTTAGGTTCGCTGACGCGAAGCGCCTAGGACATAAGTTTATACGTGTAGGCGAGCTCGCTAAGAAGCTTGGATGGAAGGGGGTGCTAGCTAGGCAATGAGCAGCGAGGCCACGAGACCTAGGCTTCTAGGCGCTTATGTCCAGACAGAGAAGCCTATACGCATAGTCGTTGCCGCTGGTAAGCGAAAAACCAGCATAGCTAGAGCGGTGATAAAGCCCGGTAAGGGCCGTGTATGGGTAAACGGTGTACCTATCGAGATCTGGCCTATAGAGATGGCTCGCTGGAAGATGATGGAGCCTCTCTTGTTAGCAGGAGAGGAGATAGCTAATAGCGTTGATATAAGAGTGAGAGTTAGTGGAGGCGGGTACATGAGCCAAGCAGACGCTGTGAGAATGGCTATAGCCAGGGGCCTAGTAGCGTACACAGGTAGTGAGGCATTAAGGAAGATATTCGAGGAGTATGATAGATCGATGCTATCCGGTGACCCGAGGCAAACAGAGCCTGAGAAACCAATGCGCAGAAGCGCTAGGAGAAGGTGGCAGAAGAGCTATAGGTGATCCCGCGTGATTATCCCGATGCGTTGTTTTACCTGCGGCGCTCCTCTAGCTCAATACTGGGAGGAGTTCTATCGTAGAGTAAAGAACGGCGAGGATCCAGAAAAGGTCCTAGACGAGCTTGGCGTGAAGAGGTATTGTTGTAGAAAAACTCTCCTAGCGCATGTTCCAGCCATATACGAGGTAAGAAAGTTCAAGAGAGTACTGTAACCGAGCTAAGAGCCCAACGTCTCCCAATACATTTGCTACGCGCTACTCGCACCAATAGATGCGTGGATGAATGTTTTACCCCTCGGCTCGGCCTAGCCCCTAGAGACCGGGGCACCATGCATATTTAGACCCGGGTGCTTTGTCTCCGCAGAGGGGAAGCGGTGCTATGAGCGGCGAGCAGGCTAGAGAAACGATTGAGCTCCTATTGCCGCTTGAGAAGTATCTCTCAGCAGGAATGCACATAGGCACACACATCTGCACGGCTTATATGCGTCGCTTCGTCTATAGGGTGAGGCCTGACGGCTTATACATACTCGATATCCGGAAAACTGATGAGCGCATACGCATCGCGGCCAAGTTCTTAGCTAGGTTTGAGCCCCAAAAGATAGTCGCTGTAGCGGTTCGTCAGTATGCGCAGAAACCGGTGCAGAAGTTCTGCACGTATGTTGGCTGTAAAACTGTTCTTGGACGAATAATGCCGGGCACGTTCACCAACCCTAGTCTTGAATGGTACCTCGAGCCCGACGTCATATTGGTGAGCGATCCTAGAGCTGATAGCCAGGCCGTCGACGAGGCAGCTCGTATGGGCATACCAGTAGTAGCTCTAGCCGATACAGATAACAGGATAGATAACATAGACCTAGTGATACCGGTGAACAATAAGGGGAGGAGGAGCCTAGCACTAACCTACTGGGTCTTGGCCAGAGAGATACTGAGAGAGCAAGGCAAGCTACGAGCCGACCAGGACTTACCAGAGCCACCAGAGGCTTTCGAGTTTAGGCCTCGGAGACGATGGTGAGGTAGTCAAAGTGTTACCATTTCTTTCTCCACGAGCCCCTAGTGAGCGCCATTACTTTATAGCGTAGCCTATGTATGGGCTAACGCGGCAAGGCTCTTAACGAATCCATTTTAGACACCTTAGCTATCTAACCTGTGCTCTCCCGGGCGTCTGAGAATGATTAAAAGAATTAGGCGTCACCCTGCGGTAGCTGGGATATTCTACGAGCCGCGAGCTGATACTCTTAGATCTCAAATAGAGTGGTGTTTTCGTCACCCCCTAGGGCCCGGTAAGCTGCCTAAAGTAGAGGACGGCGGCGAGGCGGTTATAAAGGCTGTAATAGTTCCTCATGCTGGGATCATGTATAGCGGGCCTATAGCTGCTCACGCTTATTACGAGCTCGGTGTCAGAGGGAGAGCTGATACCTACGTTATAGTAGGCCCTAATCATACTGGGCTAGGCGCTCCTATAGCGGTATACCCGGGTGGAGAGTGGGTTACACCGCTTGGAAGCGTGAAAGTTGATGAAGAGTTCGTGGAGGCTCTCTCCAGTGCTGTGGGCGAAGAGTGTATTGATGAGAAGGCACACTTGTTCGAGCATAGCATCGAGGTGCAACTTCCTTTCTTACAGTATCTTTTCGATGAAAAGTTCCGGATAGTGGCAATAACTATGTATGATCAATCCATCGAGGCTTCTAAGAGGATCGCTGAAGCAGTTTATAGGGTTGAACAGGAGCTTGGTAGACGAGCTGTGGTTATAGCTACAAGTGATCTAAGCCACTATGTTACTCGTGACGAGGCCTATAGCCACGACAAGGAGGTCATAAAGGCAATAGAGCGGCTTGAGGCGGAGAGAGTGTACAGAGTAATAGTTGATAACGCGTTGCCAGTATGTGGGCCCGGCCCAATAATGGTTGCTATTTACTACTCGTTGCTGAAAGGCGCTAGTAGAGCCGAGTTACTAGCCTACGCTACTAGCGGCGATGTTGCAGGAGGAGACAACAGTGTTGTAGGCTATGCATCAATAGAGATAGTCTAGGGTAGGAGAGCCTTGAGCGATAACGGGTTAGAAACAGGCTCGCTTCGATACACTATGCCCTTGCCCCTAGTATACTACGGTGTCCCTCTCCCTGGTAAGGCGAATCCATACATAGTCCTATTGAGCAAGAACAACGGAGTAGTAGAAACGATGATAAGCATAGAGGAGGCTGAAAAGACCTCATCAGTGACGATAAGAGGAATCACGCTGGGATGGAGGTACGATGTAGCCATAAAATCGTTCGTGGACGAGCTATCGTCTCGGCTAGAGCAGCCGCTCCAAATAGAGATAAGTATAAGTGTTGAGGGCCTAGCTTACCCGCCAGCAGCCTCAGTATATGCTGTAACAACGCTTGCCCTTGTCCAGGCTGTCTCCGAGCAAGGCGGCTATGAACTATCCCCTCAGGAAGTATTACAGGCCGCAAATAGTATAGATCAGGAGGGTGGAGTAGATCTAGACTTT
>JALSNP010000084.1 GCA_026986935.1 Pyrodictiaceae archaeon
TGATCCCTGGGCCCCTAAGCTTTATCGCGTAGTAGGGAGGTATAGGGGCTCTAAGGCTGACGCGTGGAGACGCTTGCTCGTGAAGGGCTTCTCTGAGGGTTCATTATGGTGGCCCGAGCTCGATGACGCGCTCAGCGAGTACATTACGCGAGAGCTAAAAGGTTTTCATAAGAACCTAAAACGTGTACACCTAACCGAGCTGGATGGTTGTAGAATAGTCTTTGTGCTTAAGGAGCCAGGGCCTCCTAACACTAGTATACTGGGCAACACGCTGCTCCATAGATATGGCGCAGATATAGCTGTTATAGTGGGGAAGCGTGGGAAAGGCCTAAGCCTTCGATCAATACGCGCTAATGTGCAACGACTAGCCTATAGGCTTGGCGGTGGAGGTCATCCAAGAGCAGCTGGCGCGCCTCTTAACCTAGGATTTCTACAAAGAATAGCCTCGTTCATCCTGCCCTCGATTAAGCTGCGCCACGCAAAGAGAATAGTTATTTCCGCCATAGAGGAGCTCGGGGGATGCCACGCATTACTGGACTAGACCTAGCGGCAAAAGATAAGAATGCCAGCGGCATAGCTGTACTTGACTCCCAAAAGAGGCGTTTTATCGAGATAAGGCATGCATATAAAGACGAGGACATAATAGGCGTGATAGAGGGGCATAGCTCCACCATAGTGGTTGTTGATGCTCCTCTATCACTCCCGCCTAGCGGTAAAGCGTTTCGTGAAGTAGAGCTAGAGGCGCTGAAGAGAGGGGCGCGACTCCTCCCCCTGGTATCGCCGGCTATGAGGACGTTAGCTCTAAGAGCCATTAACTTAGCCAATAAGCTTCGCACGAGAGGCATCAAGGTCTATGAGACGCATCCCTGGAGTGCTCTCCGCCTAAGCAACTGCGCCCTTGAAGAGCTCTTATCACGGCTGGGTATTCGCGGCTTACCTACTGGGCTCAGTAGGCATGAAAGAGATGCAGTAATAGCCGCCATTGTTGGTCTGTGTGTTTTTGAGGGTTGTGCAGAGAGCATTAGAGGTGGAAAAGAAACAATATTCTTACTGAAGAAGATTTGCTAAAACATTCTTTAACAGGCGTAAAACTAACACTGAGTATACTACAATATCCCGGATGAGGGAAAGGAAGGGCTTAAAACCCTCTCAATCACAATACTTTTACCACGGTGAAGAACCCTTGGCGAAAATCCGCGTCTGGATTGACCGAGACCAGTGCATCGCAGACATGGTATGTGTAAGCCTATGCCCCGACGTATTCGAGATGAGCGAAGAGGATGGAAAGAGCCAGATAGTTGCAAAATGGCGTACTGATCCAAACAACGTAGCTGAGGGCGTTGTCCCCGAGGACCTCAAGGACTGTGTACAGTCAGCTGTAGAGAGCTGCCCCGTATCAATAATACACATGGAGGAAATACCAGAGTAACCCCCTCAACACATTAGGTACGGATTTTAGAGATTTTTACTAAGACATAGCACTTGTTTTATGTTTCTACGT
>JALSNP010000085.1 GCA_026986935.1 Pyrodictiaceae archaeon
CATGGGGACCATATAGGGGAGGCTATAGAACTCCTAAAGCTTAATCCACGGGCCCGGCTTGCAGCAGTATATGAGGTAGCTAACTATGTCTTATCTCAGCTAGGGCAATCAGAGGCTAACAGGGTAATTGGGGCAAATATTGGTGGCCCGCTCAAGATGGATCTGGACCTAAAGGTGCTCTTCACGCCAGCGGCTCATAGCTCTGAGAGAGGTGTGCCGACGGGGGTAGTAGTTATTGGCAAGGAGGCAACTATTTATCACGCTGGTGACACGGGCCTCATAGCCGAGATGCAGTTCATAGGGGAGCTATATAAGCCTGATATAGCCATGTTGCCAATAGGCGGTCACTTCACCATGGACGAGGTGCAGGCAGCCAAAGCGGTTGAGCTAATCAAGCCAAAGGTGGCTATACCAATGCATTATAACACTTTCCCAGTTATACAAGCAGATCCCGAGAAGTTTAAGAAACTCGTTGAGGAAAAGAACGTGGGCACCAAGGTAGTTATACTGAAACCCGGAGAAAGATACAACTTCTAAGCCCAGGGACTTATTCTACAGATTCATGTCTCTTTTTGCACCAGCCCAGCCACTATTCTTTTAGCTAGCATTATTCATTTAAGAGGATGAGCATCTCAAGTTGGAGTGCGATGGTGCCGCTATTTGGAGCGGATCCCTGTCTCTGAGTCAGAATACCGAGTACTAAAACTAATGGCGGAGCACGGGGTAGAGCCTGGCAGGGAGTATACAAGCGAGGAGCTCGCATCCCTCCTTGGAGTGGATAGGAGCAGTCTTGAAGCCATTCTTAGACTACTAGCATCTAAGGGTCTAGTGGTGCTTAAGGAGCAGATTGTTGAGGAGTATGCGCTGACTGATGAGGCTAAGCGTTATCTTGGAGAAGGGTTTCCCGAGGAAAAGCTTGTTAAGTTACTCGTTGAAGCGGGTGGTGAACTTAGTGTAGAGGATATAAGATCGAGACTAGGTGACCAAGCCAGCATAGCGTTAGCAAATGCGTCGAAGAAAGGATGGATAAGGATACAGGGTGGAAAAGTTGTCCTAGTAATTGATCCAGCTAGGGCTGTCCCCGAGGAGAGGGGTATTCTTGAAAAAGTATTGGCAGGGGGAAAACTTTCTAGTAAGGAGGTAAAGATTCTTAAACGTAGAAAACTTATAGATGTGTATCGTAAGAGAGTGACACTGTTCTCGTTGCCGAGAAGCGCTCTAGATATCCTCAACTCTGTGGTGATCGAGGTTGGTGCATTAACTAGGGAGCTCATAGAGAGCGGGAAATGGCGTAGTGTTAAGCTAAGAGAATATGATGTAACTGCTTCGCCTCCGAGAAGGCTCCCCGGTAGGCTTAACTTCTTCGCTCAGTTCATAGAACATATACGAGACGTTATGAAAGAGCTTGGCTTCACAGAGGTCGAGGCGTCGCCGGTGGAGCTCGAGTTCTGGAACTATGATGTATTGTTTCAGCCACAGTTTCACCCAGCACGAATGCCTACAGACACGTTCTACTTAAGGAGCCCTAGCGAGGGGCTTTTGCCAACGGGTCTCGTAGACTCGGTGAGGAGGGCGCATGAGGAGGGAATAGCGGGTAGTACTGGGTGGAGGTATAGGTGGGATCCCAGGAGAGCTGCAAGGCTAATACTGCGTAGTCACACAACAGCTGTTTCTGCGCGTATACTCTCAGTGAGGCCATCACCGCCTTTCAGGTATTTTAGTCTCGGTAGGGTCTATCGGGTGGAGAACATAGATCCAAAACATTTGCCAGAGTTCCACCAAGTTGACGGAATCGCTAGCGAGGATGGAGTAAATCTCCGCTGGCTAATAGGGATGCTGTCAGAGTTTCTCGAGCGGCTAGGGTTTAGAGAGTACAAGTTCCGCCCAGCTTATTTCCCGTTCACAGAGCCCTCGGTCGAAGGCTATGTGAGGATACGTGGAGCCTGGCTAGAGATACTTGGCGCTGGGCTATTTAGGCCCGAGATGCTCGCAGCACTTGGTATTGATTACCCAGTAGCGGCGTGGGGTATGGGTATAGAGAGGCTCGCTATGGCTCTCTACGGGTTAGACGATATACGGCAACTATATAGCACAGATGTACGGTTCCTCGCATCAATGCCTTCAAGGTGGTGGATATATGCCGGTACTGAGGTTTAAGCCCGGAAGAGTAGAGGAGGTTTTACAGCTAAGCCTAAAAGAAGCCTTAGAGGTTATGGAGAGGGTTAAGATAGAGGTGGAAATAGATGAGGAAGGCTATGTTGTAGCTGAATTAGAGGTAGATAGACCCGATATGTACTCCCTTGAGGGTATCGCTAGGCAGGTAAACGGAATCCTTGAAAGGGAGACGGGTCTGCCACGATATAGCATAGTTGATACAGACTACGTTATAGAGGTAAGGGAGGTCCCGACAAGGCCATACATAGTTGGCCTCGTTGTATGGGACGTTAATATCGATGAAGATTATCTTGTAGAACTAATACAGTTCCAGGAGAAGCTGACTACGAGCCACGGTCTCGGGAGGCGGCGAATAGCCATAGGGATCCATGACCTAGATAAAATGCCTTCAAGTAGGCTCGTGTACAGCTTCGAAGATATAGATAGCGTTATGTTTAAACCCCTGCACGTCGAGAAAGTGATGAAGCTAAGAGACGTGTTGAGGGAACTAGAGCAGGGAAGACGCTACGGCAACATCTCCCTATCGGATAGGAAGCACCCAGTGCTCTATTCAGACGATGAGGTAATAAGCGTCCCCCCAGTCATTAACGCTGATATAACGCGTGTGGAGCCCGGTACGCGTCACGTGTTCGTGGATATAACGGGGACGGATCTTAAACCAGTTCTTGACGCAGCCTCGGTGTTTGCAGCTAACCTAGCGGAGCGAAGCAGGACTCGAAGAATAGGGCTAGTAACGGTTAAGGCTCCATGGGGTGTGCTGAAGGAACCAAGGCTTGAGCCGAGAGAGACCGAGCTAGATACTAGGAGTGTTGAGAGGATACTCGGTCTCCACTTATCGAGTAACGATGTAGTAAGGCATCTTCAAAGGATGCGGTTTGGCGCCGAGCACATCGGGCAGGATAAACTACGCGTCATGATACCTAGGTATCGCGTAGATATCTTACACGAGGTTGACCTGGTAGAGGATATAGCGCTATCCATTGGGCTCGAGAACATTGCTCCTATTAAGCCGAGCACAATGCTTCGCGGCCACTTGCTCGCTATCAGGTATTGGGAGAGAGAGCTTCGCGCAATCCTAGCAGGCTTCGGGTTCATAGAGGTAAAAACATACACGCTCACCAGCTGTGATGACCAGAGAGAACTAAGCGGTATAGACGAGGATAAGCTCATAGTTATAGAGAACCCGGTGAGTAGTGACACCAATTGCTTTAGAACGAGCATAGTGCCAGCGCTACTGAGGCTTGCTTCACGGAACCAACACGTTATACCACTAAGGATATTCGAGATAGGGGAAGCTCTTGAAAAACAGGGAAGCTATTCCCAGAGCGGCCTCCCTGTTAGGACGAGGAGGCTCGCCACGCTGCTCATGATGAGCGATAAAATCGGGTACGAAGACATACAATCGATTGTTTACAGCCTTATAGAGCTTCTTTCAGACGAGATAAGCGATATTAGTAGAGTAGAGAAACCGTTCCTCATAAAGGGCCGTTCAGCGATAATTAGGACCAAGAACGGCCTAAGAATAGTCCTAGGAGAGGTTAGCCCCGCCCTACTAGAACGGCTAGAAATAAAGTACCCAGTAGCTATAGCCGAGATAGAATACAGTGATCTATATGAGAAGCTGGTACAGTATCGCGGGGGCGCCGCTGTCCCCCGCTCCTAACACCCAGCATCACAGCCCCCCGGGTAGGGGCCTCGGCTGGGCTCTCTCAAGCGGGAGTAACGGGGCGGAGCGGCGCCCCCATTAGGCTCTAGAGGCAGGAGTGCTGGGCTCATTAATTTTTAGCACGTTTTATACAGCTGGGGCGGCTAGAGCAGGATTGATACTTATAAGTAAGCGTGATGGGGCCTTGTTATTTGAGCACAGTGAGGCATGCTTCACGGCTTAATGGAGGTAGCTGACCCGATGTCTATTGATGAGAGGATCAATCTTGTTACAAGGAACACTGCTGAGGTAATAACAGAGGAAGAGCTCAGACAGCTTTTCGCCTCTAAGAGTAAGCCGCGCGCGTACCTGGGCTTTGAGCCTAGCGGGCTCTTTCACATAGGATGGCTTATTTGGGCATTTAAGGTAAGAGACCTGGTTAGCGCTGGTGTGGAGTTTTACCTACTTGCTGCTACTTGGCATGCTTGGATAAACGACAAGTTTGGCGGCGACATGGATACGATAAAGAAGGCTGCTCAGCATGTTCTCGATGTGCTTGAGGCTCTTGGGATACAGCGATCGGCTATAAAGGTTGTGGATGCGGAGGACCTGGTATCTGATAAAGAGTACTGGGCTATACTATTGCGTGTCGCCAAGCACAACACGTTGGCTCGTATGAAGAGAGCACTAACTATTATGGGTAGAAGGGCTGAGGAGGGCGAACTTGATTTCTCTAAGCTAATCTACCCCGCGATGCAGGTCACCGACATATTCTACCTTGACGTAGATATAGCGCTGGGGGGTATGGATCAGAGGAAAGCACACATGCTTGCTAGAGACACGGCCGAGAAACTGGGTTATAGAAAAGTCATTGCTATCCACACGCCCCTCCTAACGGGGCTACAGGGCCTTGGTAGAATGAACCCAGGCGAAGTAGATGAGACCCTTCATGCAACAGAGCTAAAGATGAGCAAGTCGAAGCCGGAGACCGCTATCTTTGTGTACGACTCCCCCGCTGATATTGAGAGAAAGTTGCTGAAAGCTTATTGTCCTATGAGGCAAACAGAGTACAACCCAGTAATAGAGATAAACAAGTACATCCTCTTCGCCCAGCCAGGGTTCAAACTCGTCATAGAAAGACCCCAGAGGTACGGGGGCACGATAATAGTGGAGACATACGATGATCTAGAAAAGCTCTATAAGGAGGGAAAAATACACCCACTCGATCTAAAAAAGGCGACAGCTAAGGCTCTCGCGGAGCTCCTAAAACCAGTACGTGAATACTTCGCTAATAATAAGAGAGCGCGTGAACTACTGGAAGAGCTAAAAAAGGCAACTATAACGAGATAGTTTTAATCTGGGGCTAAGCCCGCAGGAACCGAGCCGCATAATAATTAAGTACCTAGATAGTTACGAGGCATAGAGGAAGAAGGGAGCTAGCCCTATATTTCAAGGCTTACACTCTTAGCCCCTCTAGAGGGTGTCATGGCTCTAAGAGCGTAGCGCTTCAACAACAGCGGTATGAATCAAGAGGGGTTATGTATTGAAGTACTTGATAAAGGCGCGAATAGAGGTAGAGGGATTAGTTAATAAGCATGATATCATCGGTGCTATTTTTGGGCAAACAGAGAACCTTTTTGGCGAAGAGTTTGATCTCAGGGAGTTACAGGATAGGGGGCGTATTGGGAGGGTACTTGTTGATATAAAACACCAGAATACTAAGACCTATGGAGAGATAACGATTCCATCGAATCTTGATAGAGTTGAGACAGCGCTTCTCGCAGCAATGATAGAGACTGTTGAAAAAGTAGGACCCTATAAAGCCCGGATACGCGTCTATGATATTATAGATGTCCGTGCAGAGAAAATAAAGAAAATAATTGATAGGGCAAAAGAGATTCTTAGAATATGGTCGCTTGAGAAGACCCCGGATCTGCGTGAAGTGCTGCGTGAAATAAGTGAGGCTGTAAAGAAAGGCGAGGTAATAAGCTACGGGCCTGAGGGACTACCAGCAGGCCCTGACGTAGACAAGAGCGATGAGATAATAATTGTAGAGGGTCGTGCTGATGTAATAAACCTACTTAGGTACGGGTATAGGAATGTCATAGCCCTCGAAGGCGCGCGTGGAAAGATACCAGAGACTATAATAAAGCTGGCGAAGACGAAGAAGGCTATAGCGTTTGTGGATGGGGATCATGGGGGCGATCTAATACTATGGGAGCTGTTACGAGTAGCTGACATAGATTATGTAGCCAGGGCTCCCCCCGGTAAAGAGGTTGAAGACCTAACCGGGAAAGAGATAGCCAGAGCGCTTAGCAACTTAATTCCAGCAAGAGAGTACCTAGCCATATTGGAGAAAAAGTTCCAGCCTCGGAAGGAGAGACAGAAAGCCATCCAGGAGGTCAAAGAGAAACCGCCTGCTCCCCCGCCGCCTCCTCCTAAGCAATTACAGCCCGTAGTACAGGTTGAGGTAGAGAAGATAGAGCTACCGGAGCCTGTTATTCAGCAAATTAAGCAACTAAGTGGCACACTTGAGGCACTAATTTACGACAAGGATTGGAATCTGATTGACAAGGTAAGTGTAAGAGATATCTACAACTTCTTAGAAAAAATGGAGCCTGGCAAGGTCTTCGCAGTAATATATGATGGCATAGTTACTCAGCGAATGTTGGACCTAGCAGCCGAGAAGCAGATAAAACTAATCATAGCTAATAGGCTCGGCTCAATAGAGAAGAGACCACGCGACGTTGTAGTGCTGTCTTTTAGCGACGTCTTATCCTAGTTCCCTGAATTCAATACTATATTTTTATATTCGGTATTATTAGCAGAAGTGTTAGGAGCGAGACAATATTCGTCACTATAGCTGCTTTTTCTTCGCTACGCATTATCTCAGCTAATAGATCCTGTACAACACGTGCTCCATCAGTTATGAAGAGAGGGGCAGCGTTTATCGCGGCAAGACCTATGTTTATGAGCTGTGTGAAGAGGATTAGCACGAATATAGTGTATGCCGCAAAGGGGCTTAGCCCGAGGCTAATCAGGGTCCTGGGTATTGCTATGAAGTATATCCCTATTCTATCGTAGTTGGGCTCCTTCTTTGAGGAAATGGGGGCTGCTGGCTTTATGACAGTAATATTGGTATTATTAACTAGCTCGAACGTGATAATGAGCGTTATATTTGATATTGTCCCTCCATTTTTACTCCTAATTTTAATCATTAGGTTCTCGAAACCTGTCACATCAAGGGGGCCAGTACCGTTTATGAACACAGCTTTTACAAGCATGTTTTTCTCAAGCCCGTATTTCTCTGCGAACGAGTTAGGCGCTACACCGACTATGTACATGTAGTAACCGCTAGCAACTATGGGCTTCATTGCCGCGAGCAATAGGATCCATAGAATCACGTTTGCTAGCACGCCAGCGGAGTATACGCGTAGCCTGGATCTTAGAGGGGCCTTTCTCAGCTCCTCCTCGTCGGGCTCAACGAACGCTGCGGGGAGAAGCCCTAGGAATACTAAGAAGCCTGCATATTTTACACCAATCCCTGAATACCTTGCGGCAAGTGCGTGCATGAGCTCGTGGACTATGACCGCTATGCCTAGTCCTGGTAGTAGGTATAGGAATGTCCTAACATCTATTGAGAGCCCCGGTATTAGCGGTACAATGGGGGCGGCTCCAGCGGGTTTACCAGAGACAAGCAACATTATGCGCTCGACTAGCATGCGATAGAAGAGAAACATTAGGACGAATACTGATACTATTCCAGCGTCTAGGAGTAAACCTACGGCTTTATTTCCGCGAAGCTTGTCAAAGCTTTCGAAACGTTTCTCCATTTTCACTGCTACAACGAGGGGGCTTGCTTCGATACGCTTGTTCTTTGACCTTCCCAGTATAGTTCCTATAAGTATCCAGGCAGTGACATAGAGCAATAGTAGCTGCAGCGTAGTGCTCATCTGTCAGCCCTATTGGGCACCAAGTTGTAGCTACTAGTAGATAAAGGCATCTAGTCTCTCACCTGGTAATCCTGGGATAGGGCCTGGTTAGGCGAGGTGCTTGTTTGAGAGGAAGGGAGCATAGCTATGGTTAGGGAGAAGATAGAGCGCCGACCCGAGCAGCGAGTGGTTATCTACGATACTACGCGTTGGCGATTACTTAGAGAGCTTAGGGAGAAGGCATTAGAAATAATGCGCTCATTAGCGGAGGCTGGTATAGCAGCTATAGTGCATGGTAGTGTGGCTCGGGGCGACGTCCACCCGGGTAGCGATATCGATGTTTTCATTCCATTCATTATCCCATCTTATCGTGTGGAGCTAGCGCTTGAGAGGAAAGGGCTAAGGATATCGCATAAACTTGTTGTCCAAGCGACCCCGCTTAGTACGCCTAAAGCGTATATATCGCTAGACGCTGAGGAGAAAAGAGTAGTCTCGTTCCCACTGGCTAAGCTCTCTAGAACTGAGTACGAGTTCTATTACTTCGGAGGGGCTCTTGATCTGCAAGGCTTGGTTCAGAACAAACGGGTTCCTGGCGTGGATAAGAGATTAGTGCTAATAGACCCTACACCAGAGGGCCATATCGAGTACAGCATAATAGGACGGGAAGCTGAGGCTGCTAAGAAGCTAGGGATAAGCATTGAAACTGTTCTTGAAAGAGTACGTGTACTCACCCGGCGTGACGAAATAGGGCGTACCGGGGTATTCGTGAAAGTAGAGCTAGATCCATGGGATTCCATAGAGGAGGCTGTTAAGCGTATAGCAAGGGAGAATCCTTTATTTAGACGTGTTTTACGTGAGCGCTCTTCACCGATAGTGTAGCAGACGAGCTACGGTAAAGACGGCTATGCAAGGGGGTGATACTGGTTGCCTAGGAGGTTTCACCTAATCCCAGGAGTTTATGCTTATGTGGGTAGGCTTCCTAAAGGATGTAGGCTCTGCATCCAAGGAACTAAAATGGTTATATTCATTACCGGTGTTTGCCACGACAATTGTTTCTATTGCCCGGTGTCACCAGAGAGGTTTGGGAGACAAGTAGCATACGCTGATGAGGAGCCTCTGCAGAGCATTGAGGACTTAGTTGATGAGGCTCTGCGTATCGGCGCTGACGGAGCTAGTATAACGGGCGGAGACCCCCTCGTAGCATTGGAGAAAACAGTTAGGACTATACGTGTTCTTAAAGAGGTCTTCGGGGACGAGTTCCATATCCATCTCTACACGAGTGGGCGCTACGCGACTTCTGACGTGCTCAGGGAGTTGGAGGAATCGGGTCTTGATGAGATAAGGTTTCATCCAACAGCTCCTTGGCTTATGGAGAGGATAGAGAGAGCTGTGAAGCTCCTTAGAAGGGTTCGTGTTGGTGTTGAGGTCCCCGTTCTCCCTGATCGCGTCGAGGAGCTGAAGTCGATGATTAAGTGGCTTGATGATATTGGAGTGGAGTTCATAAACCTTAACGAGGTGGAAGTATCCCCTCTTAATGTTCTGAGACTTAGTGAACGCGGTTACAGGGTTAGCAAGGACGCTCCAGTAGTAGAGGGTAGTGAGGAGGCGGCTATCGAGATAGTTAAGTGGGCTCTCAATAATACCCGGAGAATAAGTGTTCATTATTGCCCAGCTGGGTATAAGGATAGTGTGCAGATGCGCATAAGGTTGATAAGAAAGGCTCTTCGCGTCATGAAGCCCTACGAGGAACTGACATCGCAGGGCATGTTGAGGGTCAAGAGGGCCCCAGTGAATCCTACAACCACGCGTATCGTGCATGAGGGCTACGGAGAGGTTATCGGTAATTCCGTGTACTTCTGGCCTGGCCTCGCCCTGGAGGACGAGGAGTTGATAACAAGGTACCCTACTAGGATGCATCATCTTCTCCCAATGGAAAAGGATAGTGCTAAGTAATCGAGTAGCGCAGTATAGCTATAACGCCCCCTAGGGCCTTCACTTTTAGCCCTGCTGGCACCTCTGTGCTAACGAAGTGGATCTCGGCCCTAGTGTTATCAGCGCTCTTTAACAGCTTATCCACCTTTTCTCTAATAGCTGGATCAGGGTGCCTTATTAGCTCATCAAGGATAAGGAGCTCCTCAACAGCCCCCGCCTCAGCGGCTCTAAGCACCTCGTCGATGGTATAAGCTACCTTACCTGGCTCCTTTGCTAGCAGCTTCTCAAAACGCTCAATAAATTCCTCTGCATAAATGCTTGCAGCCTCTCGTAAAGCGTCTCTTAGTATACCCCGCCTAACCTCCTCATAAACTCCTGCTACTCCCCCCATCGATGCATTATCCCTGACTATTTTAGGTAGGTTGTGTAATCGCTCCTTCATCAAATCTATTAGCTTATCCTTTACAGAACCGGGGCCAGTTACGACTATGATTAGGGGCCTCTCACGCGATAATATATCTTCCACTATCTTGGTGATATTGACTAGGGCTTCGTGGAGCCGCTCCTCTCTACGAGGGTCGTCCTTTCCCGGGAGATGCAGCGAGCCTTCTGCAACAACTTTTAAGCCCTGGCCTCTCACTATAGCAATAGCGTAATCATCGTAGTCTATAGCAACTATGAGCGCGCTAGGGCCTTTACTCGCCTCCTCTATTCTCTTTAAAAGCGCGCGGGGCCAGCCCTGAGGCTTAGTTATCTCAACCTCTGTCCCTACGTCAAGGCTTATCGTATGATATTTTCCTAACACACCGTACTTCTCGGGCCCTTCTACAACAACACCTCGTATCCTAAGCCTTGTGGTGAATGGTTGAAACTCGGTGCTCTCGACACGGATTTTTAGAACCATGGGGATACGGCTGCTTCTTCCACTCCCTCTCTCCCCGAAATGAACCTCGCGAAAGGTCCTAGCTTTCACATAGTCGCCTGGCTGGATAATAGTATATAGAACCCATAGGTCATCAGTGGTCTCTGGGACTACTCTAACAATACCTTGCTTAAGATCCTTGAATACTAGTCTCATTTACCCCCCTTGCTAGACTTAACTTAGTATCCTCCTCATAAAATCCTCGTATAGGGATACCCTGGTTGAGCAGATGCGGAGTAACGGTGAGGAATGCTGAACCAGAGGATCTTGACCAGGTATTCCTTATAGAGCTTGAGTCCTTTAAGGAGCCTTATCCTCGATGGTATTTTGATGTGCTTTACATAATTAGCAACAATGGTGAATTCTTCCTAGTATCCCTTGACTATAGAAACCGTGTCGATGGCTACCTAGTGGCTGTGAAGAGGAAGAGCAATGTATGCCATATAGTTTCAATCGCTGTTAGAAAAGATTGTCGTAGACAACGTGTTGGGTCAGCGCTTCTCCAAAGCCTTTTCGAGATATGTGAAAGCCATAACCCCAATCTATACGTGTTAGAGGTAGAAATATGGAATATGAGCGCCCAAATGCTTTATACTAGGCACGGTTTTAACTACATAGGCTTAATCCCAGGCTATTATGGTGATAAGAGGCACGCACTTATAATGGCTAAATATTTGCCAGGAATGTTAGTGGAAAAAAGACTCTACTAATGCTATAGTATCCCCGGGTTACCTACGTTGGCTCAGCGCATAAAATTCATGCTTCTTGATTCAAGCTATGAGATTGTAGGCAAAGAGCCAGTGATAGTTCTCTGGGGACTCTTATCTACAGGTGAAAGGGTAGTTTTATTTGATAAAAGATTTAGACCTTATTTCTACGCCCTCTTGGCGAAGCATGCTACTGACCCGAGTAGAGTGGTGGCACGCATTAGAGGAGTAAGTAAGCCGTCAAGCCCAATTATAGATGTGAGGGTTCTTGATAAGAAGTACTTTGGTAGACCAAGAAAGGCTGTTAAAGTGACAACCGTTGTTCCGGAGTATGTTAGAACTTACCGAGAAGAGGTGAAGCGTTTAGAGGATGTTGAGGACGTGCTTGAAGCCGATATAAGGTTCGCTATGAGGTATATTATTGATAAGCATCTTTTCCCCTTCCGAGTCTATGAGGTTGAGGTGGAAGAGATTGGTTCCCTACCTGGCTACCGTGTTGAGAAAATCTATAACATATTATCTGACCCCGTTCCACGAGAAGAGGAGCCTGTGCAGAATTACTTGTCCCTGATGCGTATTGTTGCATTTGATATTGAGGTCTATAGTAGGAGTGGAAGTCCTAACCCGAATAAGGATCCAGTAATAATTATAGCTGTTATGGATTCTCGTGGTGAAAAGAGGCTCTTCGAGGCAGATGGCTATGATGATAGGAAACCCATAAGAGACTTTGTAAACTATATAAAGGAGTTTGATCCAGATATAATAGTAGGATACAATAATAATGAATTCGACTGGCCATATCTTATCAACCGTGCTCATAAGCTGGGAATAAGGCTTGATGTAACGCGGCGTGTTGGCGCGGAGCCGACTACTAGTGTTCATGGCCACATATCTGTCCCTGGTCGCCTGAATGTGGATCTGTATGACTATGCTGAAGAGATGCATGAGATAAAGGTGAAGACCCTAGAGGAGGTCGCAGAGTACTTAGGTGTTATGAAAAAGAGCGAGAGAGTATTGATAGATTGGTGGCGTATCCCAGAGTACTGGGATGATCCTAGTAAACGCAATATCTTGCGCCAATATGCGTTGGACGATGTTGTATCAACATATGGGCTTGCGGAGAAGATGCTACCATTTGCTATACAGTTATCCACGGTGACGGGGGTTCCACTAGATCAAGTCGGTGCTATGGGTGTTGGTTTTAGGCTTGAATGGTACCTTATAAGAGCCGCTTACGACATGAATGAGCTGGTTCCAAATAGGATAGAGCGCAGAGAGGAGAGCTACCGTGGCGCTATAGTGCTGAGACCGCTTAAGGGAGTTCACGAGAATATAGCCGTGCTTGATTTCAGCTCGATGTACCCGAATATAATGATTAAGTATAATGTTGGCCCTGATACCATTGTTGATGATCCAGCTGAGTGCGAAAAGTACGGTGGTTGTTTTGTAGCGCCGGAGGTGGGTCATAGGTTTCGTAAGGAGCCTCCGGGCTTCTTTAAGACTGTTTTAGTAAACCTTATCTCTTTGAGAAAAAAGGTTCGTGAAGAGATGAAGAAGTATCCTGTCGATAGTCCCGAGTACAGGCTTCTTGATGAGAGGCAGAAGGCTCTCAAGGTGTTAGCAAACGCTAGTTACGGGTATATGGGGTGGACTGGTGCTCGTTGGTATTGTAGAAGGTGTGCTGAGGCTGTTACGGCTTGGGGTCGAAACCTTATACAATCCGCTATAGAGTATGCACGTAGGCTTGGATTAAGGGTAATATATGGTGATACCGATTCGTTATTTGTTACCTATGACCCAGATAAGGTGCAAAAGCTTATAGAGTATGTAGAAAAGGAGCTCGGATTCGAGATAAAGATAGATAAGATCTATAAGCGCGTATTCTTCACGGAGGCTAAGAAGCGATACGCGGGCATTCTTGAGGATGGGCGAATAGATATTGTTGGATTTGAAGCGGTTAGGGGTGATTGGTGCGAGCTAGCAAAGGAGGTGCAGTCAACAACAGCGGAAATAGTTCTCAAGACAGGTAATATTGATAAAGCTATAGAGTATGTTAGAAAGGTTATCAAGGAGCTCAAAGAGGGAAAAATACCCATAGAGAAGCTCGTGATATGGAAGACACTTAGCAAAAAACTTGAAGAATATGAGCATGACGCGCCGCACGTAGTTGCTGCTAGAAGAATGCGCGAAGCCGGCTACGAGGTCTCTGCAGGGGACAAAGTAGGCTACGTAATCATAAAAGGTAGGGGAAACATATCGAGCCGCGCATACCCCTACTTCATGGTTAAACCTGACCAGATCGACGTGGATTACTACATAGATAGACAGATTATTCCAGCGGCGCTTCGAATACTAGGGTACTTCGGGGTCACCGAGAATCAGCTAAAAGCGGCGGCTGCGGCTGGGCAACGTAGCTTGTTCGAGTTCTTTGCCCGGGGAGGACGTAGGTAATAGAGGTTAGGTAGCGAGATAGGTAAAAGCAAGGAGGAATAAAGTGGAATAAGGAGAGTATAAGAAATACATATTAAGAGATTATTAGACATGGTTGTCAGGAAGAGGGGGAAGGCCTAAAACCACGGTGAAGCCGATGATACTGGCCTCTTGGCGATCACTTATATGGGTTCTACGTAGAGCTGATATAGTGCTAGAGGTTGTGGATGCGCGTGACCCCATGTCTACGCGTAGTCGTCGCCTTGAGAGACTTGTTCATAGCATGGGTAAGGAGCTCATAATAGTTATTAACAAGAGTGACCTAGTTCCACGCGATGTTGCTGAGAAATGGAAAAAACTATTCGAGGATAGAGGTTTTAGAGCAGTATATATAGCTGCCCGTGACCATAAGGGTACAAGGCGGCTACGAGTAGCGATTAGGGAGGCTGCTTCTAGTTTTCCCGCTGTTGTCGCTGTAACGGGGTTCCCGAAGACTGGGAAATCCAGTATTATAAACGCGTTAAAGGGCCGTCATAGCGCGTCAACGAGCCCTATTCCTGGCAGCCCGGGTTATACTACTCATGCACAGCTTTATCGCATAGGGGAGAATTTGTACATGATAGATACTCCTGGTGTAATTCCTATTGAAGGAGGACCCTTGGAGGCTATTATAAGAGGGTATCCTCCGGAGCAGTTAAAGGATCCTGTAAGACCAGCAGTTATGCTGCTTGAGAAGGCGCTTCGCTATAATCCTCGGTGCGTGGAGAACGCTTATGGTATTAAGGAGCGAGATCCATACAAGATCCTGGAGCTAATAGCGATAAAGAGGGGTTGGCGATATAAGAGTGATGGCGAGCCTTTGATAGAGGAGGCGGCTCGTACAGTGATAAGAGATTATCATAGAGGTAAGCTATTGTTCTATGTTCCTCCAGAGGAGTATCTGCTAAGTGCTTCTAGGCGTAGGTAGCTTAGCTGGGGTATAGCTCTTGTCCATGCACCAATTCGTCATAGTGACAGGCCGGCCGGGTGTAGGGAAGACAACGCTAGTTATGAGGGTGCTCGAAAAGCTAAGGAAGGAGAATATATCGTTTGTAGGGTTCTACTGCCCAGAGGTACGGGTAGGTAGGCAACGCATAGGTTTCCATATTAGGAGCATTGATGGAAGCATCTCCGGGTGGTTGGCTAGGGTTAATGGATGTGACGGCCCCAGTGTTGGTAGGTATAACACGTGCAGGGAGGCAGAGAGCGTTGCCTCCGCAGCACTAAGGGGTTTCGAAAAGGCGGACTTAGTGGTCATAGACGAGATTGGGCCCATGGAGCTTAAGCTCATAGGTATACGTAGGCAAATAATTAGTGTCATAAACTCTACGAAGCCGGGGCTCTTTGTTGTTCATTACCGCTTACGCGACCCCGAGGTACTAAGGCCTCTAAAGGCGCGGGGCCTCTGGTTTGAAGTCACAATAGATAATAGAGACCTCATAATCGAGGACGTCTATAATGCTGTGCTAGATGCTATAAAGTCTATGAAGCGTAGCTGATGCTAACTAGATAAGCGGGTTTCTTGCCCCATTCTCTCCTCTGGGCGGGATGCCCGCGCGTTCCAGCGCTGAGAAAGTGATGTGGCTCATTTTGTTGCTTTACTTCCGCCCCTGGGCACCGCCCACAAGAAAGGTTAGCATTAAAAGCTCAACTCTTAAGGCTAGAGAGTGGGTGTGAGTCAATGGCTAGCGAGAAATGCAACGAGTATATCGTTGTTATAGGTGAGAAGCAGATTTTCATTACTCCGGAAATACTTGAGATTATTCACGAATATCTTCATAGGCCTATGAGCCTTGAGGAACTAGCACGAAAACTGGGCCTCGAGACGTGGGAGGAGGCATATGAGTTCATAAAGAGGGTTCCAGCCTGGGTTATGTGGATGCCGGTTAACCTTTGGAGACTGCGTTTGGAAAAGGAGGGTTGTTTAGAGCTTTTTGAGGGCGCGGAGCAGTCTAGGGAGGAGTAACACTGGGTAGCTTATTTACCGGACTATGGCGTAGCACCCTAAGCTCTTTTCATAGATTATTCCGTCGCGGCGCATAGTGCGTATGGCTTCGTCAACTATGTTTGATTCTATCCCCTCGCTTAGGGCTCTCTTCTGTATATCCCTGAGCCTCGCGCACCCTTCTTCGCTCTCTGATTCGAGTTGTTCTATAATCTCCATTATTCGTGTGAACTTCTCTTGTTTGCTTCGCGGCTTCCCTGTCATTATTATGTCTATGTCTATTTTGCCGCTCTCTATGTCGAGGCCCGCGCTTTCGAGGAAGGCTTTCATGAGCCTTATTGCGGCTTCGGCGTCCTCGGTAGTCACTTCGTTTCGTAAGGCCATTCGGGCATGGGCCTCTGCTAGTCTCACGAGTGCTTCGAGTTGACGTAGTGTTATAGGTATAGCTCCATCAGATGATTCTAGGCTCATTCTCCTCATTTGCACATAGAAGTCCTCTATTAATTTAATAGCATCACTTGTTAATCTTGGTCTCACGTAGCGGCGAGCATAGCTGATATATTTTTTCAGCATTTCTGGCTCTATTTCTGGCTTCACTTTCTCTGTCTCCTTATGTACTTGTAGAATGTGGTGGGCTACTCTGCGGTCTTCGTCGGGATTAGGCTTATCCTTTAGTATGAATATGAGGTCGAAGCGAGATAGTATTGTGACTGGCAGGTTTATGTTATCGGCTAGGGTGCGATTGGTTAAGTATCTCCCAAATTTAGGGTTTCCAGCAGCTATTACTGTTGTTCTTGCGTTTAGTCTTGCAACTATTCCTGCTTTTGCAATGCTGACTGTTTGTTGCTCCATGGCTTCGTGGATAGCAACTCTATCTTCGTCTCTCATTTTATCTATCTCGTCTATTGCTGCCACTCCCCCATCTGCTAGAACAAGTGCGCCAGCTTCTAGATAGTACTCTCCAGTGGTCTTATCCCTTATAACTGCGGCTGTTAGGCCTGCCGCGGTTGCGCCTTTACCTGTGGTGTATATCCCTCTTGGGGCTATGCGGGCAACATATTGGAGCAACTGGCTCTTTGCTGTTCCAGGGTCGCCTACTATTAGTACGTGGATGTCTCCTCTTATCCTTGTACCGTCGGGTGTTACTTTGGGGACTCCTCCGAAGAGGGCTAGTGCGATAGCCTCCTTTATGTCCCAGTGCCCATAGATTGCAGGAGCTATGCTGGCTACTATCTTTTTGTGTATCCAGGGATCTCTCGCAAGCGTCTTTATGCGTTCCTCGTCTTCGCGTGTGATTATGACCTCTTCGAGGAGTTTCTGGGAAACCTCTAGGTGTATTGCATCTATATATAGGTCGTATATTGCTTTCCTCTTCGCCGAGTCCGGTCTGACTCGTACAACACCTACTATTGTTACACGGTCACCTGGCCTAGCGCTATCAACTAGTTCGTCTTGGAGAACAACCTCAATACTTCTCGGTAGCTGGCCTGGCGGTATCTCTTCGGGCCTCTCCTGTAGCACGATTCTTTGCCAGTCGATTAGCTTGGATTTCTCTGGTACTAATCGGAACGTACCGCTAGCACTGCCGCATATTGGGCAGGCTGGTGGTTTTTCGAGCGTCTCGCCGACAAGCTCGCCTTCAGGGGGCCATTCGAATTCGTGGCATCCTTGGTCCCGGGTGCAGTGGATGAATACAGCCTTCGTTATCTTCTCCTTTATCGGGGTTGCTCTCACCAGTATTCCTTCAAGCATCACTAGCTTACCGATGTACTCGCTTCGGAGTTTTCTTAGAGGAAGAGTTCTAGGTAGTGATCTAACTCGTACATGGAATTTTCCGACGGATTCAGCGTACTCGGGGGCCTCTGACTCAACAAACTCTTTTAGTGCTTCGCTTGCCTGTCTTAGTACCTCATCGGGCATGTCTATTAATAGTCTAGCCAGTTTTGTATCGAATATGTAGAGATCATTATACTCTATTATCAGGCTTTTCTGACCCATTGTTATCATTTGGCGGACTCTGTCCCTATACTTGTAATTACCGGTGCGGTCACGGAAGCTTCTAAGGAATTCGAAGAACCTCTCCTTGGCATCTATTACTGATTCCTCGAGCATGCTTGGCATACTTTGCACGGCTTATGTGCCCCTCTGATAGAGTCGTGTAAATAATACCCTTTATCTTGTTCACGGCTCGTCGTTATCTCCGAAGCGCTGGTGTCTGGGCAGCACTTTTTCTTTCCATTTCCTTAGAACGGTGTTGAGATGGGATAATAGGGTGGCTTCCTCCGGGGCTAGTCTCGATGATAGCTCAGCTATAGTGGTTGGGCTTCTTAGGCTTTGTAGTATCATTGTGAGTCTCTTATCGATAATGTCTACTAGGTATTGCATCATTTTCTGGCTTTCTTCGAAAAGTGCTGGATTTAGTTCTTTTCGCGCTCTCTCCTCTAGATCCTGTATAACTGTTTTAGCCTCTTGGTAGAAGTACTGGGGTAGTGGCTCTAAATCGGATGGTGTTTTTGCGCTTATCACGGAGAAGTGTAGTCTTGCTATGTCTTCAAGCGATATAGGTGTTTCGATGAGCTTGGCCATATCTTTTGAAGCTAATTGTCTTGCAAGCCAATATGGTAGCTCTGTCTCTACCCCTTTTTTCAACTCTACCTTAAGCCCGTCAATTTCTATAGTATCTGCGTCTCTTATTATCATTGTACGCACAGGTCTAAGCATATACTCTAGCTCCACTAGTTCAAGCATGATATCGAGTCTTGATTCCACCTAGCAACCCCTTAGTATTGATTCTCAGGACTCGTTGCCCTAAAATAGGCGTTAGGTAATATTAGCTCTAATTCGGGCTGGTAACCCTTGTCAAGTATTGCGGAGCTTCTATGGGCTGAGAAGTACAGACCACGTTCGCTCGATGATATTGTTAACCAGGAGGAGATAGTTAAGAGGCTTAAGAAGTTTGTTGAAGAGAAGAATATGCCTCATCTCTTATTCGTTGGTCCTCCGGGTACTGGGAAGACCACGGCTGCGCACGCGTTGGCTCATGATCTGTATGGGGAAAATTATTTACAATACATGCTAGAACTTAATGCAAGCGATGAGCGTGGAATTGACACTATTAGGACCAAGGTAAAGGAATTTGCTAGAAGCCGTACGCCGCCGGGGATACCGTTTAAGATAGTATTGCTTGATGAGGCCGACAACATGACAGCTGATGCTCAGCAAGCGTTACGCCGCCTCATGGAGATGTATACGACTAGTACGCGGTTTATACTGATCGCGAACTTTCCGAGCAAGATCATAGAGCCCATACAGTCCAGGTGTGCTCTTTTCAGATTCACGCCGTTGAAGAAGGAGGATGTTATAGCTAGGTTGAAGTGGATATGTGAGCAGGAAAAGTGCAAGTATACCGAGGAGGGGCTTGAGACAATCTACGAGATAAGCGAGGGCGATATGCGTAGAGCTATTAATGTTTTACAAGCTGCTGCAGCTATTGGAACAGTTACGCCAGAAATAGTCTACAAAGTTGTTGGCCTTGCTCATCCACGTGAAATAAGAGAGATGATAAAACTCGCGCTTGATGGGCAATTCCAAAGGGCTAGGGATCAGCTGCGCCAGCTCATGATAAATTACGGGTTAAGCGGAGTAGACGTGATTAAGCAGATTCATAGAGAGTTGTTCAGCCAGGAGCTCAAGATACCGGAGGAGCTACGTATAATGATAGCTGACTACGCGGGTGAGATACAATTCCGCCTCGTGGAGGGCGCTGATGACGAGATCCAGCTTAACGCATTTCTAGCTTGGCTTACACTGCTCGGCCAAAAGATGCGAGGATCGTAGCCCCTTTCTTAGCACAATATTGGGGGAATTGTTTTGAATAAAAATATCCCATGGGTTATAAAGTATAGGCCAAGGCGAGTATCCGATGTAGTTAACCAAGACCAGGCTAAGGAGAAGTTCATACCCTGGCTTCGCCAGTGGCTTCAGAACCGTGTCCCAGAGAAAAAAGCAGCTCTATTCTATGGCCCAGCAGGTGTTGGTAAGACAAGCCTAGTTGAAGCGGCTGCGCATGAGTACGGGCTAGAATTAATAGAGATGAATGCATCCGATTTCCGGAGAAAAGAGGATATAGAGAGAATAGCTAAGATCGCTGCGACCCAGATGAGCCTGTTCGGTAAGCGGAAGATAATTCTCTTAGATGAAGTAGATGGTATCTCAGGTTCAGCGGATAAGGGTGGACTAGATGCCATACTTGAGCTTATTAAAGTAACTAGGCACCCGATAGTGATGACAGCTAATGACCCCTGGGATCAAAAGCTACGCCCTCTCCGCGACGCTTCCCTCATGATCCCGTTCAATAGGCTTAGTGAGCGCTATGTAGTACAGGTGCTTAAGAGAATATGTGCCGCCGAGAAGCTTGAATGCGAAGACGCTGCATTAAAGTATATTGCTCAGCGCTCAGAGGGTGATCTAAGATCAGCTATTAATGATCTACAAGCTATAGCAGAGGGTTATGGAAGAGTAACCCTAGATATAGTTAAAGCTGTTGTAGTCTCTAGGGATAGGCAATATAGCCCGTGGGAAATGCTTCGAAACCTCTTTATGTCAAAATATGCTTGGCAAGCAAAACGTGCAGTCACCCACACGGATCTTGACTACGATACAGTGCTCCAATGGATTAATGAGAATATTCCAAACCAGTATACAGACCCAGAGGATGTCTGGAGAGCGTATGAGTCACTATCAAGAGCTGATATATACCTTGGTAGAATAAAACGTAGCCTATCTTGGGATCTTTTATCATATGTCTTTGACCTAGCTGGTCCCGGTGTAGCACTTGCTAGGAAAAAGAGCAAATTCCGCTGGGCGAAATACTCGTTTCCTCAAAAAATCATGCTACTCGCTAAGACAAAGGAAATGCGTGAGATCAGAGAAGCTCTCGCAGAAACCATTAGTAAGCGTATACATGCTTCGAAAAGCACTGTTAAGCGCGATGTAATCCCGTTTTTGATGATAATATTCCGGGAAAGACCAGATTATGCAGCGAGAATAGCTATAGGATATAACCTAACGGATAATATGATAAAGTATCTTGCTGGCCCTACTTACTCGAAGATTAAAGAGCATATGAATTTGCTATTATTGCGCATGGAGAAACCAGCACTAGCATCAGAAGAGAGTAGCTCGGGTGCAAAGGAATCAGTAACAGCTCGGGCAGCACCATCTCCGTCGTCTAAGAAAAAAGCTACTCGTAGAGCAAGCAGACGTAGAAGAAGGGGAGGAACTCAATCAACTCTCCCAATTTAGTGGCTTCTTGACCTTGTTTTGAACTATGACTGACTCTATCCTAGTGAAAGGATATAGGCCCTTTTCGTCTTTTTCGTACTTCTTAACCATATCCCATATATTGAGAAGCGCTATTGTAACAGCTGTTAGGGCCTCCATTTCAACCCCTGTTCGTGCTATAGCTTTTACTACAGCTTTGCACCCAACATGTTCATCATCTTCTATAAAGCAATCTATATTTACATTGGTTATCTCTATTGGGTGGCACATTGGGAGCAGGCTTGGAGTTTTCTTAGCAGCTAGTATGCCAGCTATACTGGCTACTTGTAGTGGGTCTCCTTTCTCTACTTTTCCCTCTCTAATCAGTCTAATAGTCTCTCTACGTAGCTTTATTCTCCCGTAGGCGGTTGCCTCCCTGTAAATAGTCTCTTTTCTTGTTATATCAATCATTCTGGGCCGCATCGCCTAGGCCCGAGTACTATATGATAAGCCTTAGAGAGGCACTATATTTCTCTGAGCGCGTGTAATAGTTCTAAAATTATAGGTACTTTAGGATTATCAAATCTAAGGCTAAAGTATCTAACCCGTCCTATTTTCTCCTCCTCTATGAGCCCGAGTTGTTTGAGTTCTTGAAGATGTTTTTCTAAAAGCTTGTGATGAAGTCCAGTATACTTTAAAAGACGTGTAATATTTAGTTGACCGTACTCTGCTAGGAGCAGGAGAATCTTCGTCTTCCCACGGCTACCCAGTATGGTTTGTACCAAATCGTCGCTATGACTCATTGCTATATTCTTCCTCCTTTCATGTACTCTATTAGTTCTGATATGTATTTCTCTAGATGGTCGAGGGGGCCTATGCTTATGCCTATGAGTGTGCTCTTGCCCCTATACCCCTTTCCTGATACACGTGCTTCTATAATTCCTCTCTTCTTCAAGTCCATTATGTATTCGTAGACCTGTGTGTGCCTCCTAGGAGCTTCTCCAAGCTCCTCACATATTCTCTGATACTCCGCTTCAACCTCTCCTATTCTTACATAAGGCTCTGAAGTAGCTCTTAGGACTCTCACTATAGCTAGTAGTAGCAACATCTCGTGTAGTGGAAGATGTTTTATCACATCATTAACCATTATTGATAGATTCGGGTTTGTTTTAGTAAAGGCTTTTCGCACATGCTCTATTGTTAACATAGGTGAGCCGTCATTATCCGCCTCATTACCAGCTAGTAGTAGTATCTCCAATGCTAGTCGTGCATTCCCGCTTCCACCGGTATCGACGCCTACGAGCTCAGCTATATACCTAAGCACATCGTCACCAATAGTTCCTTCATAGAATGCTTCACTACTTCTATATTTTAGTATATCGTAAAGCTCGTTGCTAGTATAAGGCTTAAAGTGTATAACGTTTCTGATTAAGTAGCTTTCAGTAGCTGTATCGAGCCTACTTAGGCTTGTTAACCCCCTGGTTATGAATATAAAGCTTATGCGTTTAGTTAGCTCTGGATGCTCGTCATACGTTCTTACGAGGAAGTAAACAGCATCGTTCCCAGCAACTTCTATGAAGTAATCGAACTCATCCAGTGTTATAATTGCATATATATTTTTATTCTCTAGCTGTTTTAATATCAGTTGATACATCTCCTGGGCTGAGAGCCCACGAGGCGGTATTGGTATCCTTAACTGCCTAGCTATTTCCTGTACTACGAGGTAGAGCGTTCTATCCCTATGGCAGTTCACGTGGACATACTCCATCTTTATACCGCGCTGTCTGGCAAGAAGCTTAAAATCCTGGCCGAATCTCCTTGCTGTAACACTTTTCCCCGTCCCTATGCTCCCTACGAGGAGCACTCGTTGGGATATCGTTCCAGGCTCAAGTAATACTGGCCTAAAGTATGTCGCTAGGGACTTCAACTGATCCTCTCGATGCGGTAGATATGGTGGAACATACTCTGGGTATAGTTTCTCTCTGCTTTTGAACACAGAAGGCCTCTCTAGTACACTTTCAATCAAGTCACGAGTTGATGGCATAGTTTCGGTCTACCCATGAAAAGGGTCTCGTGTATTACGTTTTTCTGTTTTCCTCTTTCAAGTATCTAAGCTAAGCCTGCGCCGCCGCCAGTATCTTATCCTATCAGTACCCCTAAGCAATATTGCGCCGATAATTCCTAGCCGAGTATCCTCTAGAATAAGGGAGTACTTTGCTTTTCTATCTATCCTAACGCCTAGATAACTAGCAATCATTTTTTGCACGTATTTCTGCGCCTGTCTTCTCGTAAGCTTATCCCTATAAACTATATAGAAATTACGAGGATGAGCCTCTACTAGACAGCTCTCTCCGCATCTTGCTCTAACGAACTGTCTAAGAATATCAAAAACACTCCCACTATGTAATAAGTCCTCGTTCATAAGCCTAATTACTTGCTTATAAATTATTTGGACAGGTACTATCCTCTCAATATAAGCGGGTGGTTCTTGGATAATGTAGTTAAAAACTTTGCTTGATTCGAGACACGAATATACGTATATTAGGGGGTACTCTGGATCAAGTCTAAGTTCTAGACATTTTCTGTCATAAATATATAATGAGTCTCCTATCTCCTCCTCAGCCTCCCTAATGTGCCACCTATTTGCTATGGCTATAAGTCGTAATTTTTTCTCCATCACAGAGACACCTAGTTAGTACATACAGAAAGTGGTAGGAGTGCCTAACATGGTGCTAGTCTAGTGCTTGGGCTGTCACATGTAGTGGTAAGAGGCTATATTGTATTAGAGGCCTAGCACTTTGTATAGCCCCTTGTAAGCGCTTTTTCCAGCATATATTGCTGATCCTGCTAATTCCTCTTCAATTCTCAGTAACTCGTTATACTTTGCGGTACGCTCACCGCGTGCAGGTGCCCCTGTCTTTATAAACCCGGTTCTAAGTGCTACAGCTATATGGGATATTGATGTGTCTTCTGTTTCTCCGCTTCTATGGCTCACAATAACCCTCATAGAGTTTCTATGAGCGAGTAGAGCATAGTCAAAGGACTCCGTTAGGGTCCCTATCTGGTTTACCTTGAGGAGAGCAGCATTTGATGCCCTCGTCTCTATACCCCTTTGCAGTCTCTCGATGTTAGTAACATAGATGTCATCTCCTACTATTAGGACTCTATTGCCTACTTTATTAGTTAGCTCGGCATAACTATCAAAATCCTCCTCATAAAACGGATCCTCTATACTTGCAACAGGGTATTCATCTATGATTTCCATATAGAAATCTAGGAGCTCACCCGGACCAAGCTCTTTTCCATCAATCTGATAGACTCCTTTCTCCCCGTTATAGAAGTGTGACGCAGCAGCATCAAGACCGAGATACACATCACTTCCTGGCTGCCACCCAGCCCTTCTTATAGCCTCTATGAGGGCGTTAAGGGCTTCTCTAGTCTCTTTCATTGGGGGTGCAAAGCCCCCCTCATCACCTACATTTATGGCCATAGGCCCGTACTTCTCTTTTAAGTAGGATTTAAGCTCGTGATATATCTCTGTAGCCATTCTTATCGCATCGTGGAAGGTGTCCGCGTTTACAGGCGCTATCATGAATTCTTGTATAGCTAGATCGTTGCCAGCATGAGCGCCGCCATTGATTATGTTCATGAGAGGTACTGGTAATAAGAACGTGCCTGCAGCTCCCCCGAGGTACATGTATAGCGGCGTATCAGTAGTAGCGGCAGCCGCCTTAGCTACTGCTAATGACACGGATACTATCGCGTTAGCACCTAGCCTGGATTTATTAGGAGTACCGTCAAGCCTCACCATGGTTAGGTCTATTAGCCTTTGCATACGTGAATCAAGCCCGACAAGTCTAGGAGCAATAATGTAGTTAACATTGTATATTGCTCTTTTCACGCCCTTACCTTTGAATTCTCTACCGCCGTCCCTTAACTCAACAGCTTCATGCACGCCCTTTGAGGCACCCGCC
>JALSNP010000086.1 GCA_026986935.1 Pyrodictiaceae archaeon
GTGATACTCGGTTACTGGCACCCACTAGGCATAGTTGCTGCATCCTACTTAGTGGGCTTGCTCTACGCGATGAGACCCCTCCTAGAAACGATAGGGATACCTAGCGCGCTAGCTGATGTAGTACCATACATAGTCGTTATCGCGGCATTAGCGCTGATATCAGCCCTATACGAGAGGATGCACGTTAAGCCACCCTCAGCCATATGGAGCAGATAGGTCTAATCCATCAGTTATTGCTCGGCGAGAATCTTATCAAGAACAGCATAGTACTCACTAAGGCTTCTAAGCGTGTACCGCGTTGTATCAAAAGTATAGAACTCGACACGTTCAGCGAAATGGCGCATCAGCCCCCTTATCTGGGGGGCGAATATGAGCGCATAAGTTGGCGGAATCACCACCCATACATTGTAGCCTAGTGAGAGCCTCTCCCTAATAACCATGCTTAGCCTTGAGACAGGGTTCCCAGCGCCGTGCAGGGTCTCTATCTCGATGGCTATACTGTTGCCCCATCCACGCTCAACCCTTATATCTATCGGTATGTTGGCTACAACGCTCTCGACAGTCACGGCTGAGAGGTCGACACCGGTTTCCATGAGGTATCTGAGAGCAGCCATTTTTAAGGCGAAGTGTATGAAAGCGCTATCCTGTTTAGCCTCCTCCTCGTCTATGGCTGGCCTAGCATATATGGATATGAACGGGTCATTGGCCACAGTCTCGAGCCCCGTCAGATAAGCGTCCTCGGCACGCAGCACAGCCTGGTTCACCGTATCAGCTTCTTCGAGACCGTTAACACCCCCATATAGCAGGGATATGATTCCAAGAACTTGTTGCCTAGAGACATTGTTTCTTATCTCAATGTACGGTGATAGGCTTGTGTAGACCACGCGCCTAGAGATAACCCTGGGCTCCCATAGCTTCTTTATATGGGCCAAGCTATCACTATTCCCATAAAGCACTAGGTACCCGATCCACTGCGTAAAGGATTCGTGTAACCGGTCACTAATCGTTCTCAGGAACCTAGCAAATGTGGATTCATCGCTTGACCGCTCTCTGAGAGAATCAAGATCTACTACGAAAACACCCATCCCAGGCCTAATATTAGCTAGCTGGTACTCGGTGAGCCGTTGGGATACAAACATTATCTGAAAAGGTATAGGTGCTTTCCAGTACACGCGCATAAGCTCATACAGTATGCGTACGAGGAGCTCGAGATAGTCGAGGTTGCTCTCATGTGGTCTCTCCGCTAATATTATCCGTGCTCTACTAGTGTAATCCCGGAACGAGATGCTGCCAAACATTTTCTCAATAGGATCGGTTACTGTCCGAGGCAAATCGGCACGGATCTCCCGGACCCTGGCTCCTCTCTTCCCCAATACTGGTGAACTGCACTCGAAGACGTGCTGAAGAGGCGTCGGTAGAGCCGATTCCAGCTTGCTCTCCTCGTCTCCTAGCCTCATTGCGGACTGTATCCCCTATACACTAGGTGGGTGTGAACACTTTCCTAAATTAGTCTAGCCTCGGTTATCCTTCACAGGGAGCGGGTGTATAGGAAATGGCTAGGATAAGGGTTAGAATACTGCCTAGCAACATTACTAGGGAGGTAGAGACCGAAACGGGCTGCGTATCAGAGATTATTAGGCGTCTAGGCTTCCCACGCGAGTCAATAGTCCTTCTTTATAAGGGTGAGCCCCTTCTTGATGACATGTGCCTAGAGGATGGGGCAGTGGTTGACGCCTATGTTGCGACGAGCGGTGGCTAGAGCTAAGTGTAGTAAGTGTGAGCGCCCCGCAGTAGCCGAGATAAGGTATGCTCGTCTCCGGCTATGCAGGGAGCATTTCAACGAGTTCATGGAGAAGAAGGTTGAGCGAGTACTGCGCCGAGTAGGGGTGCTACAAAAGGGTAGGATTGTTGTTGCAGCCGTATCTGGTGGAAAAGATAGCTCAACTATGCTGGCCATATTATCTAAGCTTTCTAAGAAGTACGGGTTTAGGGTTATTGGTGTACACATAGTCCTTGGAATACGCGAGTACAGTGAGAAAAGCCTTGAGAAGATACAACAACTGTGCAGAGAACTTAGAGTAGAGTGCCTGGTCATAGACTTGGAAAGAGTAATCGGCTTCACGGTCCCCGAGCTAGCTCGTAGAGCAAAACGCCCAACCTGTAGCGTCTGCGGCCTAGTAAAGCGCTATATCCTGAACGCCGTAGGAGTCGAGCTGGGCGCGGATTACGTAGCACTAGGGCACAATACCGACGACATTATAGCCTATTCCATAAAGTCCTTTATAAACCATGATATAACACAATTAGCCAAGTTCGGCCCCTCAACAGAGACTATCAAAGGAGTAGCTATAGGGAGGCTGCGCCCCTTATTCGAGGTCTATGAGCGAGAGTCGTTGCTCTATGCTCTGGTAAACAAGCTCCCCATAGTTATTGATGAGTGTCCATTCAGGCCTAGGAGCCCCATGGAGGACAAAATAAAGGAATTCATGAACAGCCTTGAAGACGATCATCCCGGGATAAAGCTAGCCTTTGTGAGAAGGCTAGAGAAAAGGCTAGGATTCTACAAGAGCCTAGCAGAGAGCCAGAAGTATGGTAGGTGTAAGTATTGTGGACTATTATCAGCTGGCGATGTGTGTAGCTTCTGCAGAGTAACTGAGAAGGCGGCAGGCAAGCCATTAGGCCCCCTCGTTAGATCTGAGATAAGGAGGCTTGTTGCCAGTATTAGAGAACGGAGTAAAGCTCCGTAACGCTGTGAATCTTTCTACCATATCTCTTATCAGCTCTTGCTAGTATTCGGAGAGCCTCGTTAGCCACACTTATTGTCTCCCTAACACCCTTATTCTTTATAAACTCGTTAGTAACTCTGTTCGCTATGGCAGCGCATACGCACCCGCTTCTAAGACCATAGATGTTTGTTAAGGTGAATAGTGTTGCTGCCTCCATTTCGAAGCTGAGGACACCCATTCGCTGCAAGTCCTTCATCAAGGCATCCCCCCGGGACCATTGATAGCCCTTGTAGCCGGGCCTGCTTTGGCCTACGTGAAAACTCGATGTGGATGCAACAACACCGACGCGGTAAGTATAGCCAAGCCTCTCAGCGGCCTCGACGAGTGCTAGTACTGCATCCGGGGTAGCACTGGCAGGGAACTCGCTGTAAGCGTATTCGTGGCTGGCCCCGTCAAAGCGGACGGCCGCGCTAGCTATTATCAGGGTGCCAGGCTCTATATCTGGTTGGATCGCGCCGGTTGTGCCGACGCGGATGAATGTATGAACACCTATCCTGGCCAACTCCTCTATCGCGATAGAGGTTGATGGGCCCCCGATCCCTGTACTCACGGCGCCTATTTCGACGCCTTTGTAGACTCCTCTAGCGCTACGATACTCCCTATGGAACGCGATTTCTTGTGCAGATTCCCATGTGGACATGATGGTATCTATTCGCCCCGGGTCCCCTGGCAGCAGTACATAGGATGGTATATCCCCTGGCCCAAGCATTATATGGTACATTTTTCCCTCGACTACGGGCTCGGAGGCACTGGTACCCCTGTGAACGGGCAAAGTTTTCACCGATACTTTGTAGTGTCTAAGCACATCCCTTAAGTCTAGCCGAGATAGAGTATATCATTGGCAGCACCCTAAGCATCCACTATGATCGGGCTCTAGGAAGGGGTCCCCTACCTTGCAGAACTCGGTGGAGGACGAGTATAGGAGACTCGTTGAAGAGATCAGGAACTGTACAAAGTGCCCTCTGCACCGCTTTCGGAAAAACCCCGTACCCGGCGAGGGGCCGTTAGATGCTGATATAATGGTTGTAGGCGAGGCTCCTGGCAGAAACGAGGATCTCCAAGGCAGGCCATTTGTTGGAGCCGCTGGACAATTGTTGAACAAGCTATTGGAGCTGGCGGGGCTCCGCAGAGACCAAGTATATATTACAAACGTTGTTAAGTGCCGCCCACCTGGCAACCGTGATCCACGCGATGAAGAGATAAGGGCATGTCTCCCATACCTTATCAGACAAATAAAACTAATAAAACCAAAGATTATAATAGCTCTTGGTCGTCACGCGGCCCGCACCCTTCTCGAGCTAGCCGGGCTTAAGTGGCAAAGCATGAGCAAACAGCATGGACAAGTATATGACGCGGATATTGATGGAACCAGGCTGCGCATCATAGTCACATATCATCCAGCGGCGGCCCTCTACAAACCACCTATACGTGAACAATTAGAGAAAGACTTCGGCCAAGTGATCTCAAAGGAGGTAGCGAGAATAAGGATGCCAGATAGGCATATAGCTAGCAGGCAAACAAGCATATTAGAGTTCTTGGGAAGAGGCTCTGCGAGATAACGAGGCCACAGCGTAGGCAGCGACTCCTAGTACAAGTGCTTCAGCCACAATCGGGGTAATCGAGGGGGACGGGGTATAGTTGCTCAGAGGCCTCGTCAATGACGGCGTCGTCGCTATACTCTGATTTATGGCCCAGCCAAATACCCCGAAAAGCGCCCATGTCGATGCATCAGATACGAGAACTGGGGCGAAATTCTGTCTACCTATAATTTTGCCAACATCTCTAGCATATGTCAGAGCATAACTACTATAGAGCAGGGCTGGCAACGAGTACCCTATCGCGGAGTTCTCTAAGAGGAAATAAACATGCCTAACAACGCAGCCTAGAGGCAATGAAGCATAGTCTACGAGAACGTCTTCAAAGCTCGCTATAGTGTTCTCGGCTAAGCCGAGAGCCAGAACATAGTCCCCATTGCTGAGCGCCGTACGCGCATCCTTTAACCATGCGGTAATACTCCTATTATCTGGCATCAGTAATTGCTTAGCAAGAAACGGGAGCACACTATTTATATAACTATATGAGAGAGAAGCGTAATCAACATAGTTACGTATGGTTTCTTTTAAGAGATCGCAGGGAACCTGGGGACCATTAACGCTCTTAGCTAGCTCTAGCCAAGAGAGCGCCGACACTGCTCTGAAAAGCGCAAGTACCTTATCCCCTCTAGGGCTAGTAGCAGCGTGTCTCGCTAAGTACAGCCTAGAACTTGCAGCCGCAAGCGCCTCCACGCGCCATGCATCACAGGAGGAGCCTCTCAATACTTTCTCCGAGGCCTTGCTTAGCGCTGTAGTTGCGCGCTGTATCTCTTGCTGCAAGGATATATTGAGCAATTTCTCCAAATACGTAAAGCCCTTAGAGCTAGCTATCCTAGTAGCTATATTCACGACGGAGTAGAACGCTATGCTGGCTGCGCTATAAGAGTCGCCGTTCTCTAGCGCTTTTTTAGCTAGTTTCTCCAGCTCTTCGTATTTCTGTTTATCAGTGCCCCGGTACTCTTTTAGCAGCTTCCCTAGCGCTTTTATAAAGAACCTAGTATAGTTGTCAAATACCCTTGTATCTATGTTTTCGCGAACCATGGTGTTTATCGATGAATTAATGTAGGAAAGATTGATACCCGTAAGCCCGGGCAAGGGAAACGCTGCATCAGCGACAGAGTCTTCTAGGCTACATGCATGCAGAATCTTGACACCGTTACGCTTTGTAGTAGGAGCGTTCTCGCCGTATGGTAGTATTACACGTTTATAACCCGCCTTAGCCGCGGCCTCCACCTTGTACTTTATCCCTGCAACGGGTAGTATGAACCCGGTCAAGGAGATCATCCCGGTCATTGTTGTATCGTTCCGCGGATAAACGCCCCGTATCCCAAGAAAGATCACTGTAGTAAGGAACCCGCTCGCACTAGGACCCTGTACCTCGGTATTAGTGTGAATAAGCACCCTTACGTGTACCTGGCTAGGAGGTATATGGGATAACAATGATGCCAATACGTAACCTACGCGTGTAGAGTAGAGAACACTTGGATGAATATACTCGGAGGGCCCTATTACGAGTCCCCCAGAGCCACGTGAAACACTCACATCGGCTGGGATAACCTCTCCAGAGTGATCCGTGACGGCTAGTAATCCTATGTGAACCGTATAGGCAAGCGCTGTATCTACAAGGCTCGTGGTAATGATTAGAACTAGGACTGTAGCTATTATGGTGCCCCGTCTTGTTAGCCGCATATGCTTCCTCCTCTGCTTAGCAGAGCGTTAGGCGGCGAGCGGTAAATAATTACCCCCGAGGATCTCGCCCTCATTATAGGAGTAAGGGTTTACGTTTCCACATAAACCCTTTTTCTCGGGGAGAGAACAAATGCCGGATGATAGGTACGAGAAACTAAAAGAGCTTATAGAGTCTCGGATAGAGCAACTCGAACAAGAGTTGCAACTTTACCAACAGCTCCTAGAACTCTTATCAGAGTGTGGAAGAACGGTTATGGGTCGTGGGGCGAATGCTCCTGGTAAAGAGTTTAGATCCAAAAGCGGAAAAGTGGTTGCTAAGCTGAGCATGACAAGGGATACATTTAGGCTTGTTTTCTTAAAGCCGGTGCCCAGCGCTCATCCCTACATAAAGTATGTTCGTAGCAGCTTGCAGAATCTAGCGGAGACTTATGAGGGCCTTGAGTACAGTTTCGAGGAACGCGATGGCAAGACGGAGGCCATCCTTGTAACAGGGGTAACTAGGGATAACATAGATGATGTAAAAGCGGTATTAGAGTTCGTTGCGTCCAAGATAGCGTCGCTGGCGGACTAGCCTATCTTAACATCCACGACTACTTGGCTTCTCCGCGGCCCCACAGTCCTAACAACCCGGGCTAGCAAGAAATCAAACCCCTTAACCCCTATCTCGGCTAATCGCTCCTCAAGCATTTTCTTAGCCTTCTCCCGCGGGTCAACACCCTTCTCAGAAAATACGTGTAAGTATACATGTATAATTCCTCTACCCCCTTGTAGCGCTTT
>JALSNP010000087.1 GCA_026986935.1 Pyrodictiaceae archaeon
TCTTGCACTTCTATACGTTGTCCCTACTCCCATCCCGTAGCGGGGAATGTGGTGGAGCGGCATCGCCCCGTTCTCATACAGTATTATGAGTATTCTAAGTATTCCTGGTCTTGAGAGGAACCAGTATCTTTTACCGTGATTGGTGCTTGGCATGGTTGTTCACGCTCCTATTGCTGGCGCTTAGGTGGTAGCCAGTATCAATTTGTAGTATTATTGCGTGATATAAGGGGTTAGTCCCTGTGCGGCTCTAAGTAACGCGATGAATAGTGGTGCTGGTTTCATAGGCCTGCTGTGGAATTCTGGATGGGGCTGGCTGCCTATGAAGAATTTATGGTTTTTGAGCTCGATGAACTCTACTAGTCCTCTGTCAAGACTGTAACCGGATACAATCATCCCTGCTGATACTAGTTTGTCGAGGAATTTTGGATTAACCTCGTATCTGTGGCGATGCCGCTCATATATTATTTCCTTTCCACTATATATTTTGTGCACTAGTGTATTATTTATTAGCACTATTGGTGAAGCTCCTAGCCTCATTGTTCCTCCTAGCTTATCTATGTGTTTTTGTTCTTCTAGCAAGTCTATGACGGGATACGGGGTTTTAGGATCTATCTCTGTGCTGTTCGCGTTTTGTAGGCCTGCTAGGTGCCTCGCTATGGTGACTACTGCTAGTTGCATTCCGAAGCATATGCCTAGGAATGGTTTGTTCATATCTATTACCTTCTCTATTACCTTTATTTTTCCTTCAGCTCCTCTTTTACCAAAGCCTGGTAGGACTATAACAGCGTCGTTTTCCTCGACAGGTTTTTCTGGATCTAGTTCTTTCTTATCTATGGCTGTTGATTCGTACCAGTTGAGTACTGGTTTAACGTGTAGGTAGGCAGAAGCGTGCCTTATTGCCTCTATTATACTTATGTAGCTATCTTTTAGCTTTGTGTACTTACCAACCATGGCTACCCTGACTTCCTTGGTTGCGCTCTTTAGTTTACTGACGAACTCCTCCCACTTACCTAGGTCAGGTTCTCGATCCTCTAGGCCAAGACGTTTTGCAACAAATGATCCTATACCCTGCTTCTCAAGAACCAATGGTACCTCGTAGATAACCTCTACATCCGGGCTGCTAAAAACAGCCTCTGGCGGAAGATTAGCATAAAGCGCTATCTTTCTACGCGCCTCCGGCTCAAGGGGCTTAGGGCTTCGTGCAACAATAGCGTCTGGTTGTATACCTATACGCCGTAGCTCTTGAACACTATGCTGTACTGGTTTGGTTTTCTGCTCCCCCGTCGTGCTGAGCAAGGGGGCTAATGCTACGTGAATAAACATGGTATTATTGAATCCTTCTTCGAGCCTCATCTGCCTAATAGCTTCGAGAAATGGTAGCCCCTCTATATCGCCCACAGTGCCTCCTATTTCAACAAGTACTACATCCGCGCCCGAATCCCTAGCTACTTCCCTAATACGTGACTTTATCTCATCCGTTATATGTGGGATAACCTGTACTGTTTGCCCTAGGTAGTCTCCTCTGCGCTCTCTCTCTATAACGGCTAGATAAACTTGGCCTGCAGTTATATTATTCCTCTTGGAGAGGTTTGTGTCAAGAAACCTCTCATAGTGTCCTAGATCTAGATCCGTTTCTCCCCCATCCTCTGTCACATATACCTCGCCGTGCATATAGGGATTCATGGTGCCAGCGTCAACGTTTAGGTAGGGATCAATCTTTATCGCAGTAACGGAGTAGCCTCTAGCCTTGAGCAATAAACCTATAGAGGCAGTAGTTATGCCCTTACCAACGCTGCTGAGCACGCCCCCAGTAACAAAAATGTACTTCGCCATGCATCGCCCGCTAGAGGCATTTACTCTTGCCAGGTTTTTAGCAGCTCGGTCCCATGAACCCCGAGGCGTAACCTCTCTAGCACAGAGGGGTACCGTATCAGCCTATCAGCAGCCACTATTACTATGGTTGCACCCTTATCAATTTCTCCTTCATTTATTAGCCTAGTCGCTGCTACAAACGCCGCCCCAGTCGAGGGGCCCACAAGGAGCCCTGTCATAGTCGCGAGCGCGCTAATACCATAAATGGCCTCTTGCGGCTCAACTCCGATGGCTTTATCAACATACTTTCGATATCGCTTATATAGTTCCGGTACTATGCTTACCGTTAGCCCCTCTATGGTTTCTCCTTTACCACTACCACCAACTATGGGGGAGTCTTTTGGCGACACCGACACTACTAGGGTAGAGCCTATTACCTCTTTTAGTCTCCTACCAACACCGGTCACGGTCCCAGCAGTGCCTACCCCCATTATGAACGCGTCAACGTCTCTGCCAGTCCCCTCTAGTATCTCCAGAGCCGTTGTCTCGTAATGAGCTAGGTGGTTAGCATCGTTGGCCATCTGGTCAAGCAAGAAACACCCCATCTCAACGGCTTTTTCGCGGGCAGCTTCTCTATCCATGCCCTCATCGCTTATCTCTATAAGCTCTCCGCCAAGGCTCCTAATTAGGTCCTTCTTTAGCTTAGACGCGTGTTTTTCAACGAATAGCACAGCGCGTAGCCCAAGACGCCAAGCAACCCATGCAACCGATGTAGCAGTATTACCGCTGCTTATCTCGGCAACGCAATCGCCAGGCCCTACAGCTCCTTCCTCTATAGCCCTCTTTATCATATAGAGGGCTATTCTGTCCTTATGGCTCCCAGTAGGGTTTACATATTCTAGCTTTACACAGAGCCTATAAGAGCCGGCTCGGAAACACTCCATCGGTGTTGAGCCGATCAGCCTCTTTAGCCTCTCTATAGCCTCGGCTAGTTCTCCTTTAGAGCTAGGCCTGGGTGTACGCGAAATACGGGGTCACCTCGAAGGAGCAGTATCACTAGCCATTATACCGTTTCAAAACCGGTAGTGGTAATAGTGGTTTTCCCGCTACAAACAAGTAATCAAACTAGCTGGATTTATGGAGCTTCTTTTCCTCCCTTAACCTCCTAATCTCCCTTGCAATGGTTTTAAGCGTCTCGAGCTTAGAGCCACGCTTATCGACAACTACACGGGTTGTCTGCTCCCACCACTTACGCGGATACCTCGCCTTCTCTGTAACAGGGTTAAGCCCCAATCTCTGTGCAGCCTCAACAACTTCCTCAACCCTTGGCCTACGCACAGCATCTCGAAGAGGAACTTTACGCCCCTCTCCACGTGATGCGGTTGAATCAATATTTATAGGCCATAGGACTATTCTCTTTCCCTTCAGCTCTCTGCTCAAACAACCAACCCCGTTTATCGTAAGAGGGATAGCCCTTAGCTAAAACCCCTCTTGGTGATTCCTGGCTACTCATAGCGCAGCGCTACTGCGGGCGGAATTCTTGCCGCTTGGCGAGCGGGGATGAAACCACCCACAGCACCGACTATGATAGTCACTATGAAAGCTCCTCCGATTAGCTCAGAGCTTATCTTAGGAGGCGCCTTTATGGTGAAGAGAGTTGCTCCATGAATAGTCATTCCTTGTTGTGCGAGCACGTATGCTCCGATGACACCTAGTACTATACCAATTACTGCGCCTATGCTGCTCATTATAATGGATTCCATCAATATTGATAAGACTACCTCGCTATTAGTAAACCCTATAGCTTTCATAACGCCTATCTCGCGCGTGCGCTCCATAACGGATGTTATCATTGACGCTGCTATACCGGTTATAGCTACTATGAAGGCAGCGCTACCAGCAGCGGTTGTTACAAACTTCATAGCAGCCGTTATAGAGGACACGACACGCGATATCTCTATTAGGGATATAACAGCTGCCCTTTCCCCGTAGATGTCTCGGAGCTGGTTAGTCACTTTCTCCACGTATACAGGATCCCTAACTATTATTATTAGGCCGCTCCATTTGCTGAACCCGAAAAGCCTTCTACCAGCGGCTAGTGGGAGAAATACAGTGGTATCTGGGTTAACGAAGAATGCGTTGCCAAACTCGGCGAGAATTCCGCGAATAATGACATTGACTGTTCTTGTCTTTATCTTCCCCTCCCTTATCGTATAGTATTTTAGCGAGATAACATCGCCCACATTGTAGTATTTTATGCCTTTCTCGTCATAGGCTATGAATTTCCCCACAACAGCTCCTACAAAATCATTAGGTGAAGGAATGGTTCCCTCAGCTACTCTGAGTTTTTTCAGCGCGTGAAAGAATATATTAAGATTGACAGCGTACATGGTCGCGTCAATGTATTTGCCTCCTCTCAGTATCTTCACCCTGGCACTATAAAATGGTGTAACATACTTGACTTCCGGTAACGATTTTATCATTTCTATATCGCTTTGTGTTAACGTGTACCCAGCATGTGGTATAACTATTATGAAGTCTTGGCCAAGCCCTTGTATCTGGTTAATAACGTAAGCGGAGTATCCCTCGACAACACCCAGGATGGCGACAAGAGCCGTGGGGCCAATAGCTATACCTATTATGGTTAACAAGCTCCTCGTTTTTTTCTCGCTTAGCACTCTTAGTGCTAGCCTCATTAAGTCAAAAACCTCGTATATGTTCAAGAGTATCCCTCCATGGCCTGGCTCCTTCTGAGTATCTTGTAGAAGTATATAGTCGACAAAGCTGCAAGAATTATTAGTAACAATACTATATACTTTAATGTCCTACCTATGCTCGCCCCGCTCTCTTTCCTCGGAGTCGATACGCTTATCACCTTCTTAACGCTCAGAGTCCTGGCAAGGCTATAACTCGCTCCATAACTATCGTGGTAAACCAGCTTTACTAGGATTTTATCCGTATAGGGCGCCTTTAGGCTTATTCTGAACGGGGACTCGCTTCCCGCGTCTATGTCACCTATTAGTGTCTCAGCACTACTATTCCCAGCAACGATTATTACAGAGACCGTCTTTGCCTGCTCGGTTCCAGTATTCGATATTACTCCTTCAACTATTAGGCTCCCATTACGCCACTCTGCTTGTAAAGAGCCTAGGTGTAGCTCAATGGGAGGTTTCAGTATTATTGATATGCTTGTATTGTAGTAACCATATAGCCCTGTCGGAGTCTCATATAGCACTGAGATGATTCCGCTAAACGTGTATGATGATTGTTGGCCAAAGGATGATGGGTTGTAGTTGAGCGAGTAGGTTATCGTGTACTCATGTCCTGGTAGCATTTCTTGTATGTACTTTGTTGTCTCGTTTGGATATGCTGTATACGTGGTTGGTATAAGTAGTACGTAGACGTTGTAGAGAGGCGCGGTACCGATGTTTATGAGTTTAAGCGAGATGTTAGCGATTCCCCCATGTAGCACAGCTGTATTAGGTGATATTATTTTGATATATCTTGTCCCGCCTACGAACGGTAATGCAACGGTGTAACTGGTTCTTCTCAGTGAACCTAGCTTATCCACCCAATACACTGTCACTAGCGCTTGGTGTACTCCCCGAACGCCTTGGCTTATCCCTATTTTCGCAACGAATATTCTGGGTCCTAGAAACTGGTTACCCACGAGCCTTGATTGTAGCAGTTTAGCCCCGAGCTCATATAGTTGCTTGAACTGTGTAACTGGTAACGCGGATTCAGCTGGTACTGCGAGCACGCGGCGTGAATTGTTCTCCGGGTTGAAGAATCCAGAGGGAAGCAGTATCTCAACTGTCTTAATGGTTGAAACCATGCGCGGGTCCTCTAGGAGGTATATGGCGAGTTGCGCACCTCTCGTGCCTGGGCGTGGCGGCGTTAGCCAGTATAGATAGAATGTTTTTACAGCGTCTCTTTCGTCGCCTATTTCTAGCCTTATATTATACTCCTTTTTGACAACTTTATACACTGTATACGAGTCGAATATGTAGGTCAAGTTAACAGGGATAACATAACGTCCTGGCTGTACATCATTTCTAATCCTTATATATAGTTGTATGTTACAACTCGCTCCCACCGGGAGAGAATTACATGAATACGTTGACTCCAGAACCTTGCCTATTTTACTAGAACCTATCTCTATGGCTAAGCCTTTGGCACTTGTCGGCCCCTTGTTGTACACTGTTATTTGGAGAGGGGCTATATCGCCTGGCAATACTACTATAGGCTCAGCTCCCGGTGCAAGCGCCCAAGCAGCGCTCAGCTCCAGCTCCGGCTCGTATTTCTCTAGGCTCTCGATGAGTATTTTTGCTCGAAGCACCTGGTAGCTTGTTATTGTATCTGTTCCGCGCTGGTAGCTATACCATAGCCTCAAGCCTATCTCGTGCATACCTGGGGCAGTGGAGCTCGGTATAGATATGCGTAGTGTAAGTGTGCACGCCTGTCCAGGGGGTAGAGGGGTGGTGAAGCAATCTGTCTGCGCTACGCTTATATTAAATTCCTTGTTTAGGAAA
>JALSNP010000088.1 GCA_026986935.1 Pyrodictiaceae archaeon
AAACCAATATTCACCAAGGAGATTATAGAGGGGTTCATAGAGCTTAAGAGAAGAGAGGTACAGGAGCTAAGAGCCTATCCATCAGCTATGGAGGTCTATAAGTATTTTACACTCTAATAGCCTCATCCACAACACTCATACTTATAAGGAGCACTAAGCCAATTCTAGGCTGTAGCGGAGTAGAAGAGCGGAGAAGGGCTTATGAGGAGGGCCCTGGGCTCTCCGATGCATGAGGACAACGGGGATGCCAGCCCGAGGCCCACCGAGTAGCTCCTTGCCTCTCTTCAGCGACGAGGGTGCAAGGAAAACATCCTCTGCAATAGCTTGTCTCGGCATTGCTTTCCACCTCTTATCCTACTATGAGGAGGACTGTGGTCACCATGCAGAAGTAAAAGTAGATGCAGATGAAGGAGCCATAACTATAGTCGATTTATCTGGGTGCTGCAGCGATAGTATAGATGCTTTTAGAAGAAGTTTTGGCAAGATAATCGGCGTCCCTTATAGAGAGTGTGAGATAGATTGCAGTTCGGATACGGCATCCCAGGGATATAGGTATAGAGAATTATCGAGAAACATGACCGCGATGTTTTTATCAAAGTTTAGGAGCACGTTAACAAACCTAGCCGTTACTGGCTATGAGTACTTCTTCATAATCGGCTGGAACGGTGAGATGGCCTATGGCCGTGGAGAGGAGACAAGGATCCATTTACCATTAATACCCGGGGTTATAATGGCTCATACGCATCCAAGTCCTCTATGCTACCCCTCCGGCCATGATCTAAGATCTGCGGCTGAGTTCTTTTTGAGCAGTGGTCTTGTAGAGGTAATTGTTTCTACAAGCTGTGTGAGTGTCATGAGGCTTGTAGAGCCTCTGCGGGAGGATGATTATTGGAGACTAATAGATCTTAGCAATAAGGTGAAAAAGATAAAAGAATACGAGGAATACATAGTGGCTCTTAACGAGCTTTCAAAACTATCATCTATAGTCTTTGAGGTATTTTAGGGCTAGACGGGGAAGTTGTTTTAGAGGAGAGTGCTGACGTGGACCGGAGCTGAAAAATAGTTCTTTAAGCTATGCCTTGTGATGAGGCTTCGGGCGCTGCTGAGCAACATAATCGCGTCCACTATCGTCTCTCCAAGGCTTGTAGATAGTTTCTCGCCCAAGGCAATAGTTCCCAGCCATGATTGAATCTCTGTACCGCTTTGGTACTACAGGTTATTTCATTAAATCTCCCAAGGCTTTCCCTTATCAGGGAACTGCTCAGCATCCAGGGCACAGGGTCCCCGCTATGACTCCTTAGACTCCATGGAGTCGCGTGATCCGATGTGACAAGTACGGCTACCTCATCGAGGCTTATCTCGTTTATCAATGGCTGTACAAAGTATTTATCTATCAGCTCTATAGCTTTAGTCTTCCTATCGAAGTCGCCGTCATGGCCTGGCTCGTCAGGCCCTTTAAGATGGACGTATACGAAGTCGTTCTCCCTTAGAGCCTTTATAGTCTCTCTTAGCCTATCTGGGAGATCCTTCTCGAGATTACCACTAGGGGGGCTTACTGCGTATATCTTCATCCCAGCCGCTCTAGCTATCCCAATCTCTACTGGCATCTCTGCTATCGCGGCGGCGGATCCGAAGCCTAGAACAGATGTAAGGGGTGGCATTCTCGGCATTTTATCCCCTGCATCACGTAGGAGAACCACGTTTGCTTTGAGAAGGCCTTTTTCCGCGCGCCTCTTGTTTATCTCGTGGTTATCTAGTATCTCTATAGCGCGCTCAATAAACTCGTCTACAAGCATACATGTGTTCCTAGCCTCACGTGTATCCACTAGTGGCTTGCACCGTGGTAGAACCATGTCTGGATTGCGTACAGCGATTGATACTCTTCCTTTCCTTATATAAGCGGGATCTATGTTCTGGACCTCAGCGCTCAGTCTCTCCGACTCGCTGCCTATGATTACTACTGCTCTGTGGCCTATAGTAGCCCTCATAACCACGTAGCCGTTAAGGCTTAGCTTCATCCCATCAAGGCTCCTAGCCAGCTCTTTTGCCTCGTCACTGCTTAGGCTCCTACCTACACGTCTATCAATTATGCGCCGGGTCTTGGGATCTATTGTAGCGAAGTTAGCCCTAAAAGCCACCTCGTGTCCTTCTCGTAAGCTTAGCCCTATTCCAAGCGCCTCGAGGGGCCCCCGCCCGGTATAGTACTCGTCGGGCTTATACCCTAGAAGCGATATTGTTGCTAGATCGCTTTCCGGCGCGACACCGGGTTCTACGGGGTAATGGAAACCACATATCGCGTGACCCGCTAGCTCATCAAGCCCGGGAGTGTCGGCCTCACTTAGTGGTGTCTTGTTATTAACTGGTTTATCGGCTGCCCCGTCGAGGATAAGGAATAACAGTTTCTGCCTCAAGCTAGTTCCCTTTTCTCTAGCCAGTCTATGCTCCTATTTCCTTGTTTCTCTAGGAAGCTAAGCGCCTTATCAAATGACTCGGCTACAGCACTCTCATAGAGATCTATTTCCTTGACAAGCTCATTTATGTAGGTGAGAAGGGTTTCTAGCCTCTTCCTCGCTATTTTGCGCGATTCCTCTAAGCACATCATTTCGGGGAGTTTGACCAGTTTATCCCATACATGGGCCACAGTATCCACTATTACACGGCCACGCATAGCCGAAGTCTCTATAAGCCTATACACCCCTATAGCGCCTAACGCGTCAAGTTTATCAGCGTCGCTTAGTATGCAGGACTCGATGCTAGATGGTCTACCACCGAGACTAAAACTATGCTCGAGTATCATTCTCTTTATCTTATCAACTTCTTCATCCCCGATACCTATTTCGGCTAGAATACCGGTAGCAAGCTCAGCACTTATAATCGCGTGATGAAGCCCCACATACTCCTCGAACCCCCTCCCAATATCGTGTAACAGGGTTGCTAAAACAAGAGCTTCCTCATCTACACTCTTACCCAGCTTCTTCTCAAGCTCTATAGCGTTACATAGAACCCTAATTGTATGAGGTAACCCATGAGACTCGTCAACGCCTTGTAAAAGAATCACGTAGCCAAGTACTTTTTCGCACCATTCATACTTTGCACAAATGGTTTTAACCACTTCATCACATCCCATAGCATGGCACCGGTGAAGAATTCCGGCGGATCTGAGATAGAAACATTTTATGAACTAAGGGGGCGTGGTGATGAACTCTTCGCTGTCCTGAGGACCATTCCTTGTATTGACCGCTCAGAGGGATTAAACTATTACACCAACTATTGCGAAGAAGATTACTGCCGCTAATCCTATGAGCGCGAGTCTTAGCCCGCTTACTAGTTTATTCTCGCCGCTTATATGCCCGAGATACGCGCCTAGTAAGAATAATTCAAGCAGTATAATAGCTGCTGATGCATACACAAGGCTGCGAATAGACACGTTTAGCCCAAGGAGCTCTCCTACTATGAATGGGAGAACAGCTATAAGAGGAAGCACTATCGCGCCAAAACCGCTCCATAGAGCTACATAGAGGGGGACTAGCCGGGCCGCTTTCTCATATATGCTACCGCGTAGGGAATGAAGCATAGCTCTCTCTGTCTCGCGAAGCTCACGGATTCTTTCAGCCCTCTCTGACATATATGTCGCGACAAACCCGCTAAAGAACCCCATGGCGAAAGCTGCGCCAGCAACACCGCCTACATAGTTCATCGGATTAGATGCGCCACTGATATAGCTTCCAAGTATGACGCCCAGGCTTGAGAGGAGGCCATCAAAGCTATTGGTTACAAACATGCGTCTAGCTATACTCTTTGCCTCTAATATTTTAACATATAGGCTCATGTTTCGTAAGTTCTTGAATAGTTCTAGTACTTGTCTTAACACCTTGCTCAATTCGTTCTGCTCCTCGTTACATGATCTCTGGTTTCAACTATATAGATGATGAGGCTAGCGGCCAGGGGGTATCAAAATATTTGTGTTATAGGATAAAAATACTATTTAGAACTTGTCTTTGCCACGGCTACTTTGATATATTCCTCTTTCTCTATCACTATTTTCCCTGCACCGTCTCGCCGAATCATCAGAACCAAGTCGTTTTCTCTATACCCGCAGCGGGGACATCTATAGTAGTAGCGTATTCGTTTTGCACCGTTTTCGCCGAACTCTATTTCAACTCTATATTCCATTCTCGTGCCACATCTCGGGCACACGACCTCGCCGTTAACCTGCACCATTTTGTGGCCACCCATGCACCGCTATTTTATTCCTCGTACTCTTTACTAATCTATTCCAGGTGTCCTTTCTAGCCCCTTTACCCCATACCATATAGTTACTAGAGAGAACACACCCCACTTAATACAATCATGAGGGTCTCCGATTAGCCATGCATCTCCTCTAATGTAAGAACGAGGTATCATAGATATAGGGCTGCAAGCGTAAGTAGGAAAAATGGTGGTAATAACTGCTCTTCGATAGTTACGGCAGACCTTTAACCAATCTAAGAATAATGGTGACAGGGCGCTGCAACTTTTCATGCATATTCTGCCACATGGAGGGATACAAGGAGTCTCGCATAGAGAGGCTTGAGCTTAACCTAGATGAAATAAGATTGATAAAAAGGGCTGCTGAAGAGCTGGGAATCCGTGCTTTTAAGCTAACTGGGGGCGAGCCAACGCTCCGCCGAGACCTGGCTGATATAGTGAGTATTCTTAAACAAGGTGGCTCCTACGTATCGATGACTACAAATGCCTCTCTTATCCATAGACACCTGCCAGGAATAGTAGATGCTGGCATTGATCACATTAATGTGAGCCTTCACGCACTCGATAGAGGGGCTTTCGAGAAGATAACTGGCTCTAAAATGCTTGATAGGGTGCTAAACAATCTGAGGCTGTTAAGAGACCATGGTGTACCTGTTAAAATAAACTTTGTTATCCTAAGAGGCTTAAACGAGAAAGATATCCCGAGGATAATTGATCTTGCGGCAGAGCTTGACGCGATGGTGCAGTTTATTGAGCTGCATCCAGTGGGTAAGGCTGTTAAGACGTTTAAGGAGCACTATTTACCTCGTTGGCGTGTATTAGAGCTTCTTGAGGATAGGATAGTTTCGATAGACTATCGCTTAGGCCTGCATAATAGACCTATAATACTCCTAGACAATGGTGTAAAAGTTGAACTGGTTGGCCCTGTTGGTAACTTCCTCTTCTGCGCAGGATGCACGCGCATAAGGGTAACATATGACTTTAAGCTAATCCCTTGCCTGAACTGGGAGGGGCCTCCTATAGAGGTTAGGCCTCGGCTTAGGGGGGCCAAGAGCTTTGAGGACAAGGTCTCGATAGTAGTAGATGCTATTAGAGAGGCAAATAGGCTTAGAAAACCGTTTGTCATGTACCCCTTGGGCGCCAAGATACCTGTTCCTAGGAAGAGATGGAGAACACTAAGACTGGGCCTGCCTAAGAGTGATGGAAGGCTCGTGTTTATTGGGAAGCATGGGGATTACCATCTTAGGAAGTATCTCGAGGAATGGGGTAAGTATAGCATATTTTAAGGAAGATCTTTAGTAAAAATGCTAAACTAGTTTATAATATGATTTGTAATAATTTCTCAAAAATTATTAAAGTGAAGAACATGCCGAGGTGCATGTTAACGTACTTAAAAGCCTTGAAAGAGAACTCCCTATCACCCTTATAATCTATGTACCTTATTGCTAAGTAGAAGATATGGCTAGCAGCTAGCACCCCGTATAACGCGACCGGTATCGATATCACGCCCAGGAGCCAGAGGCCTAGGGAGACATAGCCCATAACGAGCGCGCCAAGCCCTATTCCGGTACCAATACTAGCGGGATCAGCTACGACGGGGAGCATTGGCACGTTTGCCCGGCGATAATCGTCCCGATAATATGATGCTAGGAACCATATATGGCTAGGAACCCATGCGGCAACGAGCAAGGAGAACAACAGCCCCGGCGCCGATATGGAGCCGTGACCCGCCGCCCATCCTCCTAGGGCTGGCGCACCACCTGCTATAGCACCCGCTATGATGCTTAAGGGGGTTCTGCGTTTCAATAGGAGAGTATAAGCACCGATATCGAACACGAACCCGGTAATTATTGCTAGCGCAAAATAAGCGTTTAAGTACCTAACCGATAGCATTACAGAGGCCACGAACACCGCCAACGAGGCGTAGAAGACCAGAGACGGGCTAACGAGTCCACTGGGAAGCACTCTACTGCTTGTTCTGGGCATTAAAGCGTCAATATCCCTATCAAAATACATGTTAAGCGCTGTAGTTGAGCCCACAGCGAGGTATCCTAGCATCCATAGAAACAAATGCTCTGAAAGAG
>JALSNP010000089.1 GCA_026986935.1 Pyrodictiaceae archaeon
CGCCCAGTAGGCTATGTGACTGCTAAAGACTTTGTAGAGGTTGATCCATCCCTGCTCCGCAATATTCCTCTACGCTTCTTCCTCCGCAAAGAAGTGCCCATCGTCCACAAGGATAAGACTATCCAAGAAGTCTTGTCAGATATCTCGCTGATAACCGAGCCCATAATCGCAGTGGTTGATGACGAGGGCAAGGTGCTTGGCACACTAAGGCCGCGAAAACTCCTAGGCGCCCTGCTACGCCGGGGAAGAGAGGATAGGGGCTCAGGAGCGCCGGCCCCGCAACATCCCCGCTAATGGTTAGCGGGTTCAACCTAAGAGACGGTTAACCGGGATCCCTCTTCACTGCCCATTAGTACTGGCTAGGTCTTGAAGGGGAGTTAATAAGCTAGAATAATCTTTAACGGCTAAGCGGCTCGGCGAAACTCTGAACAGTCATAACCCTCCATGGAGGGAGGGCTCCTACTTGCCGGGTAGTCCTCATAGCCACGGAGAAGGGTCTCTAACAAGAGGCTAGAAATAACTACGCCGCCTCGGGGCTCGTCTCCTCCTTGACCTTTCTTAGCTGCCTCTTATACATCTCGAATAGCTCCTTAGTGGTTGTAGCATCCTCTGGGCCCTTGTCGGGTCTCCACCTTATGAAGCGCGGGAATCTTATCGAGATACCGGCGCCTGGCTTGGCCCAGCCGTAGCAACACGTGTGTATGGGGCTAAGTGTTAGCTCAGCCCCTATTATCTCCGCCACTAGTGCTGGCTCGACCCAAACGTCTGGCTTCATCTGGCTATCAACCCTTGCTGGCTTGTGGTCGCTTATGTATGGGCGGAGCATGTCGTCCAGCTTCTCTAGGTCCTCGTCGGTGAACCCGCTACCAACCTTGCACACGCTCTTGAACGTATCGGTGTCGGGGTCGTAGGCCGCCATGAGCAGGGTGCCGAACTTTCCTCCACGCCTACCCTTGCCATAGAACGCTCCTATCACAACTAGGTCTACTGTATCCGTCATCTCCGACTTATAGTCGCGCTTATACTTTATCCATAGCCAGCCCCTTGCCCCTGCCTGGTAGACGCTCTTATCGTGGACAGCCTTAGCCATAACGCCCTCGGCGCCGTCCTCTATGGCTTTTAGGAAGAACTTCTCCAGCTCCTCGGCGCTACTGGTCATAATGCCTTCTGCGAGACGCCAGGTCTCCTGGGCATCAATGATTTTCTCGAGCCTTTCGTGCCTTATTGGTAGCGGCTTTACTGTCAAATCCTCTCCATCGGTGTAGAGGCAGTCGAAGAGGAACACCGCCACCGGGATCTCAGATAAGTAGACGTGTACATCGTGCTTACGCCTACGCCTCATGAGTATCTGGAAGGGTCTCAGCTCCCCGGTCTCGGGGTCTATAGCTACTATTTCGCCCTCGACTATAGCCTCATCCGCTTTTATCCATTTCCTAGCCATCTCTACTACGTCGGGGTACATGTGGGTAATGTTCTCTAATCGCCTAGAGTATACCCATACCCTGTCACCCTTCTTATGGATCTGGGCCCGCTCTCCATCATACTTGTACTCGACGAGAGCGCGGCCGCCCAGCTTCTTTATAATCTCCTCCGGGTCGTTCAGCCTCTCAGCGAGCATGGGTCGGATCGGTATCCCTACCTCTGGCTTAATACCCTTAAGCGCCTCTATGCCCTGGGCTGCGAGAATCTTAGCTATCATGCCGAGGTCTGCTCTGAGGTTATAAGCCCGCTCGATAACGGCGCGCATAGCAGCGCTGCCGCCGAAGACGACAGCCAACGCCTCCATTATCGTGGCGTCGCCTACTCCTAGGCGGAGCCTGCCCTCAACAAACCTGGCTATATACTTAGCCTCCTTAGGCGAGGCCTCCGCCAATAGGCCCGCGAGCAGCTTAAGCTTTATATCCCGGCTCCCCTCGCCCTGTGCCAGCGCTATCTTTGTGAGAGTATCATAGACCTTCTCGACCGTGAGCCCCGTAGCCCCCGAGGGCTTCTTCATAAAGGCTAGTAGCCCTACCCCCTGCTGCTTAGCCGCTTTAGCCTCCTTCAGCTTCTCGATAGCCTTTCCTATATCGCCTAGCTTCTTAGCCAGCTGCTCAACCTCCCTCTCCGGGGTCTGCAAGGCTATCGAGGCAGCCTTTATGAGGAGCTTCTCGCCAACACCGAGCTCTGGTAACCCCTTCCAATCCGGCCAGAGCTTGCCCTGGAGAATATAGACAACCTTATCAATAACATCGACCGGCGTCTTCTTAAACAACTCGACAAGGTATAGTAGCATCTGAGTCCTAGCAGTAACTCTCTCAAGCTTCTCAAAAGTATCAGCGAGCACGGAGAAGCTCATAGGCATGAAACAACACTCCCAGAACAATACTGTGAGCACAGAGACCCGTTTATTACCCTCCAGCCCCATTAGGGCGAAGACCGTTCCTCCTCGAGGAGAGCGTCTAGAGGCTCCTTCTCGGGATCCCTGCCCTCAACTAGGAGAACAGCCTCGCGATAAACGTGCCAAACCTCGTCATAACCCGGCACGGAGTCGAGACCACAGTACACAAGCCTCACATTACTCAACTCAACCCGCTCCCCGCCACTAGAAACCACTGCTACGACCTCACCGCTAACAGGCTTCAGGCCCCTAAGACTAAGCCTAGACACCTCTTCCTCGCCGAGCCGGAGATAGACAAGCCTCACATCATCCTCCCCAACAGCCAGCTCTCCGACAACACGCTCCTCCTCAACACCCTCAGCTAACCGGTACACATCCACAGAGAGAAGGAAACAACCACTCTCAGCGAGAGGGGCCACAACAACCCTACGAAACGTCTCATACCAGTACTCGCGTACACCAAGCCCCCTCTCCTCAATACTAGGCAACACAGCTATACGAGGCCCCCTAGCAACCATACCCCGTGCCCCAGACACAAAGCCCGAGAAAGAATAACAAATATTATTACCCATAATCATTCCTCAGAGACCCCTAAACATTGTACTCTATCTCCGCAAATAGGAAATAAGCTACAAGAATCAAAGAAACCGATATAAACGAGGAGTAAAGAAGACCCATATCATAGCTAAATGGAAGCACGCTACTCTTATAATACATAAAGATGGGGGCGAAGAGCACAGCTACAAGAGCCGTTAAAGGATCTAATTGCCTTAAACCACTAGGAGCCGTTGTACTTATTGAAGCATTCACTATAACTGGGACAGAGAAGGGCAACAGTATTAGGAACGATACTAGTAAGAAGAAGGCAGACCTCCTAGAAAGCAATAGAATAGACAAAGAAACTACAGATGAAAAAACTAGAACCTTAAGTAAAATAACGCTCAGAGGAACGCGACAGCCTTGGCTAAGAAATAGGGCAAGAACAGGGACGCCTAGAACTAGTTGACTGATAACGAAGGCTAGGAGCCTACCAAGAAAAACTACACGTGTGCTCCCAGTAAGGTTTATCTCAAATACCGTAGTTCTCTCATCTCTAACAACGTGCATTGCAGCTTGAAGCGCGTAGAGAGGCCAGAGAAGAGAATCCAGCACTATCCACATCCACTGGACTCTTAACTCATCGCTACCCTGGCTTAAAGCATTCCAGAGAGCAATAATTACTAGAAAAGCCAAACCTATAGAAAAGAAGTCAAACAATCCCCCAGCAATGTACCATCTAATGGCTCTTTCTAAGCTAAGCCTCGAACCCGACATAGTAACCCCTCACGCCCATAGCCCGAAACCCGATTATGAGGCCTTGTTTCACCAAGTTCAAGAGCATGTCCTCTTCTACGCCATAGACGAAGCAATACCCTCCAAAGCAATAGAGCCTCTTCGCCCCAGCGTCCCGGAGCCATTCTTCAACAACATTTCTTCTCTTAGGACTTACAATAACCTCGTACCCTCCTCTCTGAAACAATTCCCTAACGCTACCACTCCATTTAAGTCTACCATCCTCAAGAACTACAAGCGAGTCACTCAATAGCTCTGCCTCTTCCGGCGAATGCGTAGTGAAAACCACGCTGGTTTTACTAGAAATCGCGGAAATTAGATCCATCAGTATAGAGGCCCTCTTTACATCTAAGTGGGCAAAGGGCTCATCAAGGATAACCAGCCTAGCCATCTTGCAAAGCGATACATAGAGACCCACAAGCTGAGCCTCACCCATTGATAGCTCATAGAGCTTTCTATTTGATAGCCTCTTTAACCCAAGCTCATTAAATAAATCCTTGAACTTACAATCACTGAGAACATCGACTACATCTCTAACGCGAATACTTAGTGGAAAACGGGGCCTCTCAAACATGAATGAAAAATCAGTGAAAGCTTTATCACGCTCATCATAAGGCTTTATTCCATCCACTCTCAGAGAGCCCTTAGAAGGGCGGCGGAGCCCCGCGACAATTGAGAGCAGAGTGGTCTTCCCACTACCATTAGGTCCTAGCACACATATTATATCACCTTTCACATTAAAACTCATTTCCTTAAGCGCTATGAACTCTCCGAACCTCTTCTCTAAACTGCTCGCTTCTATTACAACCATTTCCTCGCCCTCGCTATTACTAGGAGAGCCGCAAGCCCTAGCAAGAGATAATTTAGGGGAAACAATGAATTGAACCTACGAATAAATGCATCACGCCATCCCTGGTCGCTGGGAACGAAGCTAAGCGAGTACAGGTAAAGGTTTTCCTGCATTATCCTCGTCCCATTACTGAGAGCTAGGCTCCTCATAGAGACTATTTGTGAGCAGTTATGCCCAAAATCTCTATAGAGAATATCTACTATAAAGTGAGCACGGGTATAATTATTACGCTTTATAAGAGTAGCTAGAGACATATAGCGCAAATTAACCGATACCAGTATATAGTTTCTATTTGTTTTAACAAAGTTAATGAGACAAATAGGAAAAATATACGTCCGTCCATTAACTGGTCTTGCCACTACACACGATATATTATTAATATTTGGGTAAGCAGAATATATGTGAGCATAACCCAGAAACTTATCAGGCAGACATGACATAGGGGAACATGTAAGGTACCGGGACCTATCGATATATGCCAGGAGAACCCAATTCTTAGAAGATAATCGGACTACGTGGTCACTATAAGGCCTAAGTATAAGCGATAAAATAGCGCTCTCGTTTGCTCTCGAAACAGTTATTGATGCCTTGCAGAGAGGGAGCAGCTTAGAGAACTCAACCCTCGGCATGGCCCCCGGAAGAGACGATAACACATTAAGTCCTGCAGAGAGCACGCTACTATAGTTATAAAACACTATAGTCAACTTATAGCCATTAGCCTCTCTAGATATGTTAAGGAGGTAGAAGAATGGAGTAGGAGAACCTTTGACTGACAAAACTTCAGAACCCAGATAAGATAAATAGCCCCCTATGCCAAGCTTCTTAGGTTTTGATAAATAAGTAGTTATATAGAAGGAGAGAATAGGATAGGACGATAGGAGGAGAACAATCAGGACTAGCGTTATAGAAAAAAGTAGTGGAGGGCTACGTACATTTATCATGCCTTGTCGCCCTCACATTCTATTACTTTATAATCCAGTCGATTAGCACTGGTATCCAGTCAAATAATGATGGGTACTGGTACCCTACACCACTTCTATACACGAAAACATCAGTCCATATATAATTTGGCGTTGATGTAGTCTCTAGTTCGATTTCGTTATACCCTGTTTCGCCGCCATTCCAGCTCCCCATCTCCCACTCGGCTCTATCGTAGAGCCGGTGAGAAGTCATTTGAGTTGTTGTAGACAATATATTAGCATAGCATGTTGCGCACCACCACGCCTTCCATGCCCAGTTTCTAGCCTTGGTATAGCTTAGTACGAAGCTATTACTGCTATCATCATATGCGAAGTTTATCTCCGAATAGACTCCAGTCATCTTCCATCCAAAGGGGTTGTATCCTTCCGCACCAGCCTTGGCGTGGTTGTTGTAATGTACTTGCGCAGAAGCTATCGGCAATAAGGCTATTACTACCACGAGTGCTATGATACTGTATACTAGTACTTGAGCTATAGTCCTCATATATCCCATCCTCTCAGGTATATAAGAGTATATAAGAGTATCGCTAAAGCGGAGAAAAACCATATACTACGCGTGAAAACATCAATACCACTTAGGGTATCGTAATGAGTGAATTAGAGTGATTAGCTATATCCTATGTCGTTTCTATAGTAAAAGCCAGGGGGTTCGTATACCCATGTGTACGATGACGCGATATCCGCCACTATTTTTGCTGGAATGTTTCTCAGTCTCCC
>JALSNP010000090.1 GCA_026986935.1 Pyrodictiaceae archaeon
TAGAATTGATTCGGGGTCCACAGGGTTCTCGTAGAGGTAGAGCTCCACACCCTCCACGAACTCTGTCACAACAACGTGCCTACTATACCCCAGGGGGCGTGGAACCAGGGCACCAGCTCTATACAGTTCCTCGAGTGCCCGGAACTCTCTCTGCCCAGCTATCTTGGCTAGATCGTACCACGAGGCATAGGGCCTAGTTGCGGCATATGGTCTTACTCGGACAACGCGCTGAAAACTCGTGCGCCCAACGCGCTGAAACTTCACTATAACTCTCTCACCGCTCGGCGTAAGCCCCGAATACACGTCGCTCTCCTTGCCCACGCCTAGCCTCTCTCCAAGGGCTTGAATTACCCCTCTCTCAACAAGGGATCGCAGAGCCAGCATGTCTAGGCCTAGATAAGTTAAACGATAGCCGACGTACTCCCCTATGCGGCGCTTAACTAGCTTAAGCATATTGAGTTTACGGAGAATCATCGCTACATGCGTGGAAGGCATCCTGGCCCGTCTCTCTATCTGCTCTATCGGGACGTACTCATACCTAGCCATTTCCCTCTCTATGATACCCAGTATCTTGAAATCTCTCTCCACGAGCTTTTTATAAGTAAGCGCTATGAGCACCATGGCCCATTCTCCGGTCCCGAGGCCTACCCGTTATCGTGCAGAGGGCACCGCATTCTGCAAAAGATTTATCCCCTCCCGTAGAAATAGTATCGGTTTCCGGGACTCGAGTATAGAGCTAGAACCCCTCCAGAAAGTAACGCTTTTATACCCTCGCACACATACTAGGACACTTTAGAAAAAGTAACCAGGATATACAAGCGTGGGAGCCATGACATATAAGATATGCGATGAAAAAATAAAGAAATGCCTAGACATGTTAACCGATGTCAAGAAATACGCGCCATCGGAATCATCGTTTAATGACCTCTACTTAATGCAATGGGCGGTATTCAAGCGAAGAATAGCTACAGCGGCAGCTCATTGTGTAAAAGAGTTTCTCGGAGACCTTGTACAAGAAATCTACTACATAGAGCTATCTGACTCCTATACGGGACGAGACATAGACCTCTACATAGTTCTTGACGAGAGGAAAGCAGATAAGATCAATGCACGCGAACTAGAGGAAACCATAGAGGCGGTGCTCACAAAGCTAGCAAACCTAGCAAAAATAGATATACACTCATACACAAATGCGCCATCGGTTTTCGAGGTCCACACAAGCATAGGAGGCCTATATGGATCCAAGAAGCTACCGAGAAGCGTTAAAGCAATAAAGCTATACCCCTAGCCACGCCCAGAACAATATCCGAGAGGGTACTTGAATAAATACTAGGCACTCTTACTCCTGTTGGGCACTATGCTGTTATATCGCGATATTCCCCGCGCCTGGCGCGGAGTAACCAAAACCCGGTTATGACGCCACGGGAATGATTTGAAAACCCCCTATACTGCTTCTAGGCTCCTCGGAGAACACTGTTGACAAGCGTGGAGCTCGTTCATTGTTTCAGGGAGGGCTTGGCCGAGAAACGAGCCGAGATAGAACGCTTACTAAGAACCTTAATGGATTCAAGAATCGATCCGCCTTGGGCTAGTTTTGAGTGGCAGAAAATAAAGTACATAATTGCTCGCTGCATCTCTCATTGCCTTTGCCAGCACGGTTGCAAAGTATACTTGTTGGAGATGCATGGGGGCGAACCAAGCGAGGGCATAGGGGACAAGGATATAGACCTAGCTATAGACTGCCCCCTGCTCCAAGAAGATATAGATGCACTGGAGAAAGAGTTCGAAAAAACTGTTCTAGGCTTTCTAGGAGACATACTGGGTGACGATGCCAGGAAGGTACTAAAAGTGCCCAATATTGTAGAGCTTCACTCACTCAACGAGTTCATCATAAAAAAGCATGTGAGGGCGAGAAATCAGCACTATGCTATAGATCTTTGCTAATGCCCCCGAGCAACTATTATTGCGAACACGATTAGGGCTATAGCTATGATTACTGCAACTGCTATTGTTATTCCCTGCTCGTTGCCTGTGGTTGTTTTTATTTGCTGTATCTGAGAGGCTGTTGTAGACTGTGTTGTGCTCGTAGGCGTCTCTGGCTTTGTGGTAGAGGGGGGTATCGATGACGTGGTTGTCGGGCTAGTCTGGGTATGAGATGTTGTTTTTGTTATTGTCTGGGTAGTTGTGGTCATGGTTGTGGCTGATGTATGTGTTGTGGTTGATGTTTTTATTGTACTCGTAGTGCTTGCTGTTATAGTCACGGTGTGCACTGGCTGGAACTTTATCTCCATCGTCTTTATGGACTCCTTGCCAGCGGCGTCTATGGCTATTATTGTCAGCTTTGCCTCCTTCGTCTTTATGGTTGGAGGTATAACGATTCTCGCTATGCCGTAGGTGTACGCGGGTATCAGAGTCATCTTCTTGCCATTGTACTCCAGCACGGCTGTTATCTTCTCAACGCCCCAGGCGTCATCTGTCACTTTGAAATTGAGCACAACTTGTCTGCCTATCCTAGGGTTGCGCGGGTACATGCGTACTAGCTTGATGCTCGGCGGCTCCTTATCCTTTGCCGTGAATAGTGTTGCTTGGTAGACTTCTCCTAGCTTAGGTGGTTTATCGTTATAGGCGTAGAGTACGCATCCTAGTGGCGTGCACCTTATGGTGTAGTGTTCTAGGTTCTTTAGGTACAGATTGAGCTTTTTGCCGAGCCAGTCCCTGGGTATAGGTAGGGCGACCACTGTCTTCTTCATGAGCGCTATAATGTTCGGGTCGGATATGCTTAGCATCGTTGTAACCGCTTTGCTCGTCTCCACTAGGTCTGCCTCAACCTTCTCTAGGTTGAAGCTCGCGTGCCTACTCCATGGCTGCCCGTCTCCGAGTATCTCTACTTGCCCCGTCAAGGAGTCTACCTTTATCACTCGGAACCCGTGGTAGTCGCCGGGTCTAACGCTTCCACCAGTAGCGGTGGTCACTATGTAGTAGATCTTCGTGCCGTCCGGCTTGGTTACTTCAGCGAATGAGTCAAGGTGTATATGGCCTGAAAGCACTAGTGTTACCTTGTCCTTAGCCTCGAAGATCCCCTTGACTAGTTGCTCGAACGCCTCCTTGTTGCCCTTTACCCAGCTCGAGTAAACGTATGGATAATTACTATTAGGCTTCTTTGACAATAGTATATTGACTAGATCCTGCCAGGTCTTGGCCCTGAAGCTGTGCGGTATATCGTTGTAGACGAACGCGAAGTGCGGGTGATGGAAGAGCACTATCTTTACTGGCTCCTTGCTCTCAGCTAGTATTGTTGATGCCCACTGTGCCTCGCTGGAGTCTATGTACCCGTCGCCGCCGCTATCGATCCCAACTATTCTGTATAGTCCATAGATGCTGAGCGTGAAGTTAAAGGGCCCGCGGTACACCTCGAAGTTCTTTGACCCGCCAACGTGGTCGTGGTTACCCGGTATATTTATCAATGGCTTATTGAGAAGATAGTCCGTCATTATGCTCTCTTTGTACTCTATTATCCTAGCAGTATCGGCTGTATCACCAGTATCTATTACTATCGTGTTATTCGCCAGGCCTAGGGCAACCAAGTCGGCTGCAAGGTCGTAGTTAGCCGCGGCACGTCCATTCGAGTTTATGACCCCGAAGTGGCGATCCGTTACGTGAACGATGTTCAGCTTGGCGAAGTCAGATACCGTGCCGATGTAAACAGCGTGCGGCTCTCCAACGGCCTTATTATCGCTAGTCACAACCACCAAGTCATATACTCCGTGTGGCGCGTCTCTCGGTACAGTGACGACATAAGTGTTCTTAGACTTTTGAGAGAACTTGCAATCACATACGTACCCGTAGCCATTGTCAAGGATTATCTTCGCTGGCTTGATGCCCTCAGCTGTCACCATGTAGAAGCTCCCCCCAGGCGTCACGAATGCTGGCGAAGCTAGTCTCGGGTACACTATCTCGCCGTATGCTGGCTGTGCAATGATGCTCGGCTTTGGAATTGTTATTGTTAGCTCCTTCTCATGCCCAGCAGCACTTGCCAGCGACAATAAGGGGACTAAGAGTAGAGCTATAACTAGGATACCAAGTACTCGGCGTTTCACCTTCTCTGCACCGTGTAGTGCTAAGAATCCTAAGGTGGATAAAAGCCCTTAACAAGCATAAGAATTGTAACACATTGTTCTCACAGTCTTAGAAGTCCTTGAGGTAAGGGCTACGACAAAAGCGTGTGGTAAAAGGTTTAAAAATAGTTAACCGAAGGGTTTAACTATTATAGCTATTTATGTGCTTGTACTCATTTCTTCGAGATAGCGAAGCCCGCTGCTATGAGAGCTATTATGGCCAATACTAGTGCGCCTATGCCGATAGTATAGGCTGATGAGGCTTTGCTCTTAGCGCTCTGGGCTGCCGAGGCTGCCTGGTTTATGCTGCTTTGTATACTGCTTAGCTTGTTTTGAAGATCTTTTACCTGGGCGCTTGTCGAGTCAACCTTCTTTGCTAGCGCAGTAATGGAGTTTTCTAGGCTGCTTACCTTGTTTTGTAGCGGTGCTATCTTCTGCCCAACAATAGTATTTACCTGGTTCTTTATAGCCTCTATCTGCTTTGTAGCAGCCTCTTCAGCCATTTTCGCCGCTGCCTCCTCCGCCTCTTTGAACGCTTTCAGCTCGCCAAGGTAGCCTAGTGACCACAGCATGAGGTTTCTGAAGAATCTTGGCCCGTCAAGCATCACTCCATGATATTTGAACGTCACCATGGACTGGTAGCCGAAGTAGGGTGACTCGCCGCTCACTATGACGGTCTTCTCCGCCTTCCCCACCTTCACTAGCTCCGCTGCGAGCATAACAAATACTCCCTTCTCGCCTGCGTGGTGAGCACACCCGAACTCACCGGGCTCCCCAGGAGCCTTTGGCTGATGCTCTACTATTGTGCCCTGGTTAGTCGTCACCACAATAGGTATTATTGTATCGGGTGTGCCAGCCGCTATCTTGCCCGTAGCGGGGTCAACTATCTTGTGGCAATCACCGTTCTCATCAACCCACATTACCGCGCCGGGGCCGTGCATGAGCACCTTGTGAGCGCCTAGTGCTATGAGGTCAGCGTTATACTTCGCTGGCGGCTCTATCAAGCCTACTACACGATATGATCTCCCAGCATTGCTTGCTGGGTCCTCTACGCTCACATAGTCGCTTCTAAGATGCACGGGTACACCGTTCTGGGCTAAGTAGTCTAGGAGATCGTTACAGATGTGCTGTGCTAGCTCCTGGTTACCGCCTTGAGCTGGGTAATCACTATCAGTTGCGCACCAGAGTACAGAGCCGTCTCCCTTGAACCAGTCAAGTACTGCTTTCTTCTCGGCATCGCTTAGGGGTATCACGGGCTGGCCTATTATGAGAGCATCTATGGATAGCTCGCTCTTCGTCAGCGCTGTAAGCCCGCCAGTCAGTATCGCGTAGGCGTGGCTCTTGATGCAGTTGTCTAGTTGTTTTGCCTGCGCCTCGTCCTGGACTATCACTACCCAGTAGGCATCCGGCATCACTGACATCATTGCGCATACTCCGTTGCTCTGCTGGCCGTGAGCCAGGTCGATAGCGATGGTTGGTAGCTCTGTCCTAGCAGCATGGGCTAATGGAGCAAACATTGCCAGGATTAGTAGCGCGAGTGGAGCCGTTAGGAGGAGTACTTTGTACTTCATACCCTAGTTCACCTCAGGGCTTAATCCAATACCGAGTCCTACTAGGTTTCAAAAATAAAAATGCTGTGTGTTAGCTCTAAGACTGGTACCCATTATTAGCAATCAGTACAGTGTCATACCTTGATAATACCAGCGAAGAGGACGCGGATAAGAATCCTAATACTGGCACGGTCATCGTTTATGCCCGAGGCCGGGTTCTCACGAGAGTAACAGGTTATACCGCTTAACCGCTACGCCTAGTATGCGGATAAGGACTAGGGCTAGCGAGGTGTAAGCCTCGTGGCAAACCGCTCCACGGTAGTATGGGTAGTCATAGCCGTTGTCATAATCGCTGTCATAGCAGGTATAATGGTTGCCCAGAAAGGAGGAAAAACCACTACCACGCCGCAAGCGACAACGCAGTCACCGACACAAACAACAACCCCGTCACCAACGAGTACAACGCAGACAACGGCGCAGAGCACGACCTCTACAACTACTACAACAGCTCCAAAAACAACCACTAGCGCACCGGCAACAACCACATCCACCACTAAGACAACGCCTGCGCCAACAACTACCGCGAAGTGCAAGAAATGGATAACATTAGTTGTCTTGACCAGGCACCCGGCCGACATACAGTCAACAGCTAGGAAAATGTTCCTACAATCCAATATAGCTAAGCAATTCTGCATCAAGGACGTGCGCTTCGTAGCCTTGCCTGCGGGCTTCTGGCCAGAGGTGATAAAGAGACAAAGCATAGACGTTGCATGGGGCGGTGGCCCAACCCTGTTCGATACATTGTTCCTCGACGGGCTGCTGAGACCCCTACAGACCAAGCTAGCACTGGAAGCGGCAGCGCAGATACCAGACACTATTGCTGGCGGTATGCCTCTCAAGAGGATAAAGAACGGGAAGATCTACTGGGTTGCAGCCGCTATAGCGAGCTTCGGCTTCACAGTAAACAAGGATGTCGCCAAGAAGCTTGGCTTTGACCTATCAAAGCTCAAGACATGGAAAGACCTAGCAAGCGACGATCTAGGCCTAATACTTGTGAAGACCGGGCAGCCAGCACTAGCTATAGCCAACCCGTTGATGAGCACCAGTAATACTAGGATGTATGAAATAATTCTACAGGCTTATGGCTGGGAGGAGGGCTGGAAAGTGCTAACACTGATGGCGGCTAACGCCAAGATAGAGCAAGGCAGTGCAATAGTCAGGGACGACGTCATAAACGGCGTCGTAATGGTCGGCATAACAATAGACTTCTACGGCTATACGGCTCACCGCATCAACCCGGCATGCTACTATGTGATGCCGGAGGGCCAGACAATAGTCAACGGCGACCCCATAGCGGTAACTGTCTCGACAAAGCACCCCGAGGCAGCGGAGGCCTTCGTGGCATGGGTGCTAACGGATGGGCAGAAGATCTGGCTAAGCCCCAATGTTAACAGGTTGCCAGCAAACCCAAAGGTGTTCGACACACCGGAGGGCAAGAAGCGCCCCGATCTCAAGCAAGCATACTACCAAGCCCTCCACGCCAAAGCCATGAAGTTTAACGACACGCTCGCACTGGAGACGGAGTACCCTATGCAGCTCTACTTCGTAGCAACTCTAGTGGATATGCACAGCCTGCTACAACAAGCATGGGTCGCTCTACTCAAAGCATACTACATAGATCATAAGATCGATAAAGCGACTTTCGAGAAGCTCAAAAACGAGCTAGCCGCGCCAGTAACCTTTGTCGACCCTGTAACGCATCAGAAGACTAAGTTCACTATACAAGAGGCTATAAAGATAAACGAAGAGCTTAAAAAGAATATGAGCCTAAAGGAGGCATACATGAATGCCTGGAGAACGGCAGCGCGCCAGAAGTACCTGGAGGTCTTGAAGGCGCTTGGCCAGGGCTAGTACGGGGAGGTCTGAGCGGTCCCTACTAGGGCGGCTATACCCCCGGGCCAAAACCGATCTCGAAATATTTTTACTCCTCTATATACCGTTAATAGTTATAACAATTACTTTTATCGTTCCGCTCCTAACGATAATCCCCGAGGCGGCGAAGGCGGATTACAAAGGGCTCCTAGGCAACGTATACTACCTAGAGCTCGACAAGTACAGTGTAAACAACTTCGTCGTTGTAAACAGGTTGCCCAACGAGATAAGGATAACCATAAACGGTTTCGACTTCGGCGTGATAGGGAACTCTATATTCAACGCAGCAGTCGTCACAATTATTGCTGCGCTGCTTGGCTCAAGCCTGGCGCTACTGATAGGCATATACCGCTTCCGCGGCCGTAAATTGTTCTCCGTACTGGCTTACGTGCCGTTATTGATAGCTCCCTTCGTTAACGCCTACGTTGTGAAGGTAGTCTTCGCGCCAAGTCTAAGCCCCCAGGGAAACACGTTGTCATATATCATTAATCACTTGGCTGGGCCGTTACTGGGCAAGAAACTAGTCATAGCCTTTGATAAACAGGCTGGTGTCGCGCTCGCCCAGATACTCATGTTCTACCCGATAATATACATAAACGCGCTCGCGGCGCTAGGCGCTGTTGACGCCACCTTGGTGGAGCAAGCCCTTAACCTTGGAGCACGGGGCTTTAAGCTCCTTAGGAGGATTGTCTTACCCCTAATCGTTCCAGGCATCCTTGCGGGCTCAACGCTTGTGTTTATTCTGAGCCTAGAGGATGTCGGCGCTCCCCTGGTCTTCAACTACGATAAAATGATATCGTACCAGGTTTATCAGTTCTTCCAATCAGCAGCTGCTGGTGATAGAGCCACTATAGCTGCCCTGAGCCTCATACTGTTAATAGTGGCCGCGATACCGCTGGTATTCATACGTCGCTACCTAAGCCTACGCTACTATGCCCGCCTAGCCCGTGGTGCTCCTCGTCCCTTCCAGGGGATAAGGCTTGGGAGAACCGGGTACATAGTCGCGTACCTGGTCTTCCTACCAATAATTATTGCCGCGGCGACTCCTCAGATAGGTGTCATAGTGCTCTCTCTTAGCAAGAGATGGGTCGGCCCCCTACCAGATATTCTCCCCGCGCATAGTATCTTGGCAAACTTTCACGCCATAGTATCCGACCCTGGTCTTAGAAGAGCTATAACCAATAGTCTCTCCTACCTGGGCGAGGCAATAGTATTCGTTGCGCTCCTCGGGTTCATGACGGGCTACGCCATTGCTAGGGCGCGGCTACCAGGCACTAGCCTGCTTGATGTGCTAGCGTCTCTGCCCCTAGCTGTACCAGGCCTAGTCGTGGCGTTCAGCTACTTCGTATTCTTCTCGAAATACAGTCTCTATGGCTTCTTCGACCCCTTCCTCAACCCGGGCCACGTCCTCGTACTAGCATATATTATAAGGAAAATGCCCTTCACTGTACGCTCGGTCTTCACGGCGGTTATTCAGACACCGGAGGAACTCGAAGAGGCTGCCAGGAGCCTGGGGGCTAGGAGAGCGCGTGTCATAAGGCGCATAGTCCTACCGCTCGTATGGCACGGTATAGTGGCTGGTATACTGCTTAGCTCAATCTATATCCTTAGCGAGGTTAGTGTAAGCGTTACTATAGGCGCTCTCAAGGGCGGGCCAATAGCTAATCCGAGCACCCACGCGGCGCCCATAACGTACGCTATAGCGGAGATCTTCACACTGCCATCGGTTACTGGCGGTACACAGCCCCAGGCAAGAGCAGCAGCACTAGCAACACTGCTCATGGTCACAGAGATCGCGGTTATCGCTATCGCTTCGCGGCTCGCTAGGAGAGGTCAAGCCCTCATAACCCTCTAGCCCGAGAGGTGATACACCCTATGGGCTTCATCCAGGTAGAGAACGTGGTCAAACGCTTCGGGCGCACAATAGCGCTACGCGGGGTCTCCCTATCCATAGAGAAGGGCGAGTTGTTCGCAATCCTGGGCCCGAGCGGTTGCGGTAAAACCACATTGCTTAGAATAATAGCGGGCTTCGAGGTGCCAGACTCCGGGCGCATACTGTTCGAGGGACGTGATGTAACCGGGCTGCCACCGGATAAGCGTGGCACAGTAATGGTTTTCCAGAACTGGGCTCTATGGCCCCACATGACGGTTTACGAGAACATTGCCTTCGGTCTCCGTCTCCGCAAGCTACCACGCGAGGAGATAGATAGGCGCGTAAAATGGGTCCTAGACCTCCTAGGCCTACGTGGAATGGAGAACCGGTACCCAGGACAGCTGAGCGGGGGGCAGCAGCAACGCGTAGCGCTGGCCAGAGCGCTGGTTGTCCAGCCCAAGGTTCTGCTCCTAGACGAGCCTCTAAGCAACCTCGACGCGAAGCTGAGACTAAGGCTTAGGGGCGAGTTGCGCAAGCTGCAACGAAAGCTAGGAATAACAATGATATATGTCACCCATGACCAGGAGGAGGCTATGAGCCTCGCGGACCGAATAGCCGTGATGAGGAACGGCCTAGTAGAGGAGGTTGGCAACCCAGAGCAATTGTATAGTAACCCTTCAAGGCTCTTTACGGCAATGTTCCTCGGGAGAACAACGCTGGTTCTCGGAAAAGTACTCGATACTGAGAACAATACGGCCTTGATACAGGTTGGAGAGATAAGGGTGAAGGCAATAAACCATGGTCTCGGCAAGGGCGACTCAGCGGCCCTGGTTATAAAAGCGGAGGGCGCTACCACGAAGCAGCCTCCGGACACCAAGAGCTACACGGTGCTCAAGGGCACAGTCTCGGTGTCAATGTACATAGGCTCCTTCATAGAGATAAGGTTAACCATACCCGGGCTCGGTAAAGACGTGCTCCTAGACCTGCCAAGTGATGAGAAGGAGCCCCCGGCGGGATCCGAGCTAGAGGTCTATGTCCCCCTTAGAAACGTTCACGCTTACCCAGCGGAGGAGGAGATAGTTAAAGAAGCGCTAGAACAAGCCTAGGACCTAAACAGCTCTATTATCCTTTTACGAAGAGGCTCGAGAGACTCAATACGTTTTCTCACCAGTTCACGTGCATAGTTCTCTAGCTCCACGGTGGCCGCTTTTTGGTACTCATCATCTAGTTGTTTGAGATACTTATCCCTAATCTTCTCTAGCCCCTCGACTCCCATGGGCTGTACACCTCTCCGAGAACAGGGCTATTATTTTGGATATATTTAGGTTTAGGCAGCATGGCCCCAGGTCTCCCCAGCGACCTGGATGATGCAACTATACCTCCTATTTAGCCACCAAGGACGGGATGGCTACGGCCGGGAGTGACCCGCCCCCTGCCCATCTAGCCCCGGGACACGGGGTCGAGTTGCAGGGGACCGGGGTTCCACGGAAAGAGACCCAGTACCAGGCCTAGATATAGTATTCTGTGCGTCTCAGCGACGAGTAGGCGTTCTCGGTTACCTCCTGGTGCTTATAGGTCGAGCGAGGCTGCGGCCTCTCTTACCAACGGCTCGTATTCTCTGAGCGATGAGACAACCCGGTATCGTTGCATAAGTCTGCCCAGGTGCCTACGAATGCTTGGTCTCGTAAAACGGTAATCGCCTAGAATAATTAGGGCTGCGTCCTCTGGGCTTCTTCTAGCCCTCCCCACGGCTTGTAGGACTCTAATAGCAGCGTTTACCTCGAAGAACATTGATCTTGCTCTTCTTTCCCCGATCTTTTTTGCAAGGACCCGTACTTGGTCTTTGACGTAGTCATCTGGCTGAGGATACGGTACACCAGCGATGAACACCGTGGTTATAAGGCTGTGACCGTTTTTGTCTCGTAGCTCTATTCCCTCGGTTAGCTTTCCTCCTGCAACAGCGTTGACTAGTACGTGCTTCTTAGTAAGAACCGTGTTGATGACCTCCTCTATTGCTGTGTCCCGGTTCTCGGTTATCATCTCCCCTATGTCGTCTCTGAGAAATTCTTGCACTCTTTGCAGGAACTCATAACTCGGGTACACTGCGAGCAGTGATCGCCTAACATGGTTAAACGTCTTAGCTATATAGTCGGCGTATAGTCTATAGATACGTGTGTCGCGCGCTTGGTAGCGCGAGGTAAGCTCACTAGTAACGAGAACGGCCAAGGTATCCATGGGGAAGACGGGGCCGTACCTAGACTCTACATCCAGATACACGAGAGGCTTCTCGACGCACATAAGCGTCTTCAAGGCCTCTGCGTCTGGGAGGGTACCGCTCGCTAGTATAGCGGCCTTGGCCTTATTGATGACGCTGCCCACGATGCTGCACGGCTCCAGGGGGAGAACCCTTAGCACAGGCTCTCTGTCGAGAGAAAGATACACCCCAACATCGTCGCGCCATAGAGCCTCGGCGAAGACGGCGACCCGTGTCAAATAAACGCTGAGAGAGATAGGCGCCCCCTCCTCTAGCCTCTCCCGGGTCTTCTCCATGCGCACCTCCTCGGCAGCATCCCTCCATATACTTGGCTCCTCGAGGAGATCGCGCAGAGCCCCCGTGTCCAGCCTCGTTAGCTTCCCTCTGCTCTCGACCCCCCTAACAAGATCCTCGAGCCCGCGTAGCCTCTCGGCAAGATCGCTTGGAAGCCCATACTCCTCGATCTCCCTTATCGACGCCTCAAGGTCGCGTATACCCAGCCTAGCTTCCAGCAATGATTGGAGGCTGAGCAGTGAATGAGCCTCATCAACAACGACCACGAAGTCGCTTATCACGAGCGGCTCGAAAACGGTTTCAAATATTTCCTGCCTAAAGAGATAAGGGTACGTTGCCACTATTATGCGCGAGGACGGTACTAGTAGCTTTAGCGCGAAAAAGGGGCAAACACCCTTATCAACTAGCCTCTTCACAGCCTGCCTCGGCGAATCCGTCGAGGAGACCACCGCTCTTATCTCATCCTCATCTATATCTGATAGCGATGCGTAGTAGGCGCACTCTCCTCTCAGTCTCAGCAATCTACACGTGTTCCAGAAATCGTCGATGCCGAGCCGCTCCTCCTCCAGTAATGGGCACATCCGCCTAGCGCTGTATAAGAAGGTGTAATCCGTGGCTCCGAAGCGCCTAAGCTCGCGGATAACTGGCTGTATCTCGTTACGTGTGCGGACAACATAAAGCACCCTCTCGGGGCCAGCATCCAGCAAGCCCTTAAGAATAGTTGCTGTCTTGCCAAATCCTGTAGGAGCCCTTAGTGCTAATACGGAGCCCTTCTCAATAGCCTCTCTTATATGATTAGCTGCCTCTAGTTGCCCGGGCCTAGGCCTATTATAGGGGAATGCTAGGTTTCCTTCTCTCTCCGCCACTTACCAGTACCCCTAAACACTATGCCCTCAGAGCGCCTAACTATAACTCCGCGGTATAGGAAGCTTACTTGGCGAAGAGTAGCATAGTAATCGAACTCGTTGAGAGCGCTAATAGCATCCATGGGGATGTGGACGCGGTACCATCGTAGAGCAGCGCTAGCGGCTGTGTGAAGCACACAGATATTGGCAACAGTGCCGACTATAACGAGGTCTCGTACACCATGGACGCGGAGGAGATCGTCGAGCGGCGTCCCGTAGAACCCATCGTACCTCGTCTTCTCGACAACTATCTCTCCAGGCAGCGGGGTGAGCTCATCAATAATCCTCCAACCCCACGTCCCCTTGACTACGTGCTCTCCCCAGATCCCGAACTCGGGGTCCCCAGGATAATGAGTATCCTGTGTAAATATGGTCATTACCTGTTTCTCACGAGCCCTTTGGAGAAGAAGCCTAATAGGCTCGATGGTCTCCTCAGCCCCCGGTACTCGGAGCCTCCCACCAGGTTTCACGAAGTCATTCTGCATGTCAACTATTATGAGAGCAGTTCTCTCGGCGTCTAGCTCAACGCTCTCCGTAACAGGTATATCGGGGACAACGACGCGCACACCCTTAATAGTGCTAGTGGGCATAAGAGGGTCACCCCCCTACTAGGGTTTCCCGAGACCCCGGTAACCGCGTATATATCCTTGGGCTCGGCGGGAACTCTAAGGCTTATATGTTCCCGGCGCCCAAGCCCCTCCTACACGGGTGCCTAGTCATGGGAGGAAAGCATGGCAAGTACGCATACGTGCTAAGAGGCGATGGCTGGTACGTTAAAGTAAGAGTGCTAAAGAGTAGAAACGAGAACGACCCCTCGAGATACATTATCGTTGGCCCGAAGAGGCGGGAACCACCAGCAACCTACCCAGTGCTACGAGAGGACGAGGTACCCGAGGAGGTTAGGAAACAACTATACAGTGTCTAGAACCCGCGTCCTAGAGGCCTTCTCATCACGTAATCCTCTGACCTGGTTTGCGCCGAGTCCCAGCCGCTCTTCTCAGAGAATATCTCCCTCTCCCTGCTCTTTTGCGGCGTTAAGAGTTTGATAGACAAGGTTGCAATTTAGTACTACACGGGTGCCGAGCAGCCTTGACGTACAGCGTGCTCGCATACGACCCCCTGCTAGGACAGGCGGGCGTAGCGGTCGTTTCTGGAAGCATTGCTGTCGGCGCCAGGGTTCCTTGGGCTCGTCACGGCGTAGGGGTTGTAGCCACGCAGGCCTATACGAACCCCGCTCTGGGGCCAATGATACTAGAGCTCTTATCAAAATCATATACAGCCGAGGACGCGCTCAGACAAGCACTCTCGCGCGACCCAAGCCCCGCTCATAGACAGGTAGCGGTTATTGATTATCGCGGAGACGTCGCAGTCCATGACGGTGACTGGACCCCGCAGTGGCACGGCTATCACGTGCACCCGAGCGAGCCAGTTATATGCATAGCCAATCTTGTCAAAGGCCCATCGGTTTGCAGAAGCGCTATTGATGCTTACAGCTCGTCTAGGGGAAGCCTCGCGGAGAGACTCCTAGCAGCAATAGAGGCTGCTCACCGCGCGGGAGGCGATAGGAGAGGAGATCGCTCCGCGGCACTCCTCGTGGTAGGCCAGACAGAGTACACACCCTACTATGACAAGATAATCGATCTCCGAGTAGACTTCTCATCAGAGCCCGTTAAGATGATTAAAAAACTCTACGTAGCCTACACCGAGGGGGTCTAGACACCCCCCGGGGCGGAGGGCTCATCTTCTCGTGGCTTGCACCCTTTCGCAGTACTCTCGCGGCAACACCCCAAGTATGCGGCAAGCTATCATAGTCGAGCTGCATAGGGGGCAATCCACTTTCTCGCGCATTCTCAGAACCCTGGCGTTAATTCCCTCGGATTCAAGCCTCTTAGCCAGCCACTCCTCGTCCGCCCACTGGTCGGGGCCCAGCAAGACTATATCGGGTCTAATCTCGCGCAAGGGCTCAAGGAAATCAGTCTTACTACCGAGCCTCGCCTCATAAACATACCTTATAGCGGAGACTACTTGTAAGCGCTGCTCCTCGGGGACAAAAGGCTCCCTGCCCTTGATCTTACGAACAGAGTCATCCCTAGCAACTATGACGTGGACCTGGCCTAGGCGCCAGGCCTCTCTAAGCAGACCAATATGCCCTGGGTGAAGAATATCAAACGTGCCAGCGACAACGACTCTTGGCCTCTCCAGTAGCTCCGAGGGGCGTTTCCACTCAAACTCCGCGACACCGAGCCACCGAAGAGCATCAATAAGCCCCTCCGCATAAGCTATGTCAGCTAAGGCTGTGAAATAATCACCCTTATCTAGGAAGTACTTCGCGTCCTCAACGTAGCGCGAAGCGAGATCCACTATCCTCCTAGCCCTCGCATTATTCAAGCTACCCAGCTTATCCAGGACAGACTCGACATTAGTAATATAGATCTCCACACGCCTACGCGGATCAAGACCAGCCACATCCACCATAGCTTGCAGACGCCCCCGGAGACATTCCTTAGAAAACAATAAGCAAGTATTTAGGAGGTAACCCTCCATAGCCCCTGCCCCGGGGCTACACAGAGCCGAGACCAGCAAGGTAATCAAGATCGGCCCAAGGAGCCCCCTTCTCCGCCTCCTCCCAAGCCTCCTCAAGAACCCTGTAAAGACCCCTTATGGGGAGAAAACCCTCCTCAACAATAACCCGGTACAAGCGGCGATAATGCTCCCGCCGCTCCCATATATAGTGCTCAATAAGCCTCCTAGGCAACGGTCTCGGAGAACCACGCCCAACACCAGGAGACCTAGGGTCAAGAAAAACCCTCTCACCAGACAAATCCTCTACGAGAACAGGGTAAAGACGACACCTCATAGGCCGAGCAGGATAAATAACGCATAGCTTCTCGCCAGAAGCCTTCTCCGCCAAGAACAAGCAACGCCCCTTATCATCTCCTCTAAGAACCATATGGGGAATAAGATCAGCAATAATAACCTTGACATAAGCCCTTAGAAACCCTTTCCAACTAATACTTAGGAAACGAGCCATACGAACAACATCAAACACAGTCAGAGAAACATTAGGCCCACCACTACAGCAACGCCCACACCTAGTACACCTAAAACGAAACAAATCACCAACACGGAGCCCGATAAGCCTCCGAGTATAATCCTCGTACTCATCCGGCAAAGCATCAACCATTAAACATGCACCCATCGCCTAAAGAACCACGAGAACAACCCCTAATATACATCCATAAGGCCAGGGGCCGCAACGGATTAAAACACCAAACCAAGAACACTCACCTAATCACACGGAGCCGCCACACCACGTGCCGCCGTAGCTCAGCCGGCAGAGCGCCGGCCTTGTAAGCCGGTGGTCGCGGGTTCAAATCCCGCCGGCGGCTCCACCTAAATACCCCCTATATAACTCTTCTCCTCTTGTTCCTGATAAGTTAATGTAGCCAGCGCCAGAGTCCAGGACGACACCATAGAGCTAAACGGCAACCGCTATCAGGTTCCAGAGCCAAACGTAACGCCACAAAGCAACACTGCGATATGGGTGGAGGGAGGCCAGGTCTTAGTGGGAGGGGTTTGCCCGCTGCAAGATCAGCGTTAATACCCCTCGGCTCCCTGGTATGGGTAAAGAGGAGGCTGTCGGGCGGTTTGAGCGCCGTGTCGGGGTGGCGTCGAAGAGTATTGCCGGGCTCCTGGCGGATAATGAGCTGCCAGTCACTTACTATAACCATACTAATGTCGATGTATGGGCTAGCCTGATCTGTGCTGGCTGGAGCTTGCTGTGTTCCGTGTCTCTGTGACTGTGCCGATTATGATGGAGCGCTAAGTGACGTCGGCGGGGCCTGGTATCGTTGAGCGCGGGCTGGTTCTACATGCTTTCCAGGCTGTTCTTCGCCAGGGCGAGGGACATACGGCTCAACGGCGCGGCGGTTGAGCTGCTGCAGATAGGCTAGGCGTCCACCAGGACGAGATGATCGGGCTGAGAACCCTGGGCAAGCCCGTGAAGGCGTCTATCCTGCTCTACCCCTGGACTATGGTCTGGGGGTTACGGAGCTGCTGGAGAAGCTATGCGCAAAAGCGTCCAGTCACACGGAGGAGGCGCTGGCTATAGCCAGGGCGCTCTGCAGGCTACTACCCAGCGACGATCCCGAGAAAACGCTGGCATGCAGGGTCGTGCAGGTAAAGGAGGTAGCGCGCTAGACAAGTGGCTAGCCAGGAGATAGGAAGGTTTAATGATTTTTGTACTACCTGCTACCTGGTGCAGTTCTTGTCTCACATGCTCGCAAGTGGCGTATTGCTGCACCTTTTACATTGAGTTCTACTAGGTTTACTTCTGTACAGCCACAGTATCAGCAGTATTACCCGATGGACTGCAATTGACTGTAAGTGACTGCTGAACTCATATGTGTGGTTGTTGTACGAAGTAGAGGCTTCTAGACGACACTGCGTGATTCTAACTATTTACCAGACTATATGTTACATCTTAACTACACGTGACTACACCTTATTTCTAATTATATTCCTTGAGAATTTAATATTCATTTTAGTCACGTGTAGTTGATGCGTATTAATATACCCCTCGTACTGTAGCTCTTCCTATGCCAACGCACATGAGTTCATGTTGGCAACTTATGGATCAAATTAAGAAAGAAAAAGTATATAGAGTGTTACACAGCAATACAATCACTTAGCTAGTGGCGGAGGTGAGAAATCTGGGCGAGAATAATCTTGATGATTTGATAGATAGGTTTGTTGTAAGACACGACAGGGAGATGGAGATATTGAGGAAAGTGCTTGAAAGGATTAGCCAATATGCAAGAATCTACAGTGACGGCGAGGTTGAGCTGCTCAGCAGTGATATGACCGTTAAGGATAGGATCTTCATGGTTGTGCTGGCTCGTTATCTTGCTGCGAGGATCAATAAACTGAAAGGGGAGGAAATTGTAAAAAATGTTTCACAGGATACGGAACTTAGCGAGATTGCTAGAATAACTGGTAAGACGCCTAAACAAGTGAGCGCGCGATTGTCGGAGATGGAGAGGGAGGGCTTCATTAGAAAGACTAGAAAGGGACGGTACACTGTGGCCAGTCTTAGCAAGGCTTTAGAGTACTTAAATAAGTTAGAAAAAGAGGTGGCGAAGAGTGGCTAAAGTCGGAGTAAACACTAGCAGAATTAGGGAGTTTATTCGTCAAAGTCTCTTCCCCGAGAATCTCCGGCACAGACTAGAGGCTATAGTTCCTGAGAAGGGTGAACGTCTTTACGAGCGGTACATCAGATTGATTAATGATTTCAGGCTTGGTCTGCTGGATAAGCTTGGTGTTGACGCTGGAAAGTTTGTTGAGGAGTTTGTCGAGATAGTAGCAGGTATCGAGGGTGTACCTATTAAACCTAAGGTTAGGGTGACAATCAACGCTATTAATAGTGCCCTTAAGCAGAAAGGAGGAGAAAATGAGGGCAGGGAGAAGCAAATTATGTTAGAGGTAGCATATTATTCCATCTATGTGCTCAGGAATAGTAGGGATGCTGCCCACGCTAATCCGACGCCTATCTCGCAGTGGGACGCACGTCATATAATCGAAACTGCAACGTGGTTATTGGAGGAGTTCCTCCGCATATACGGTGGCTTGAGCAGAGATGTTGTGGAAAATATCTTCTACCCATTTTCGCTACCTATTGATATTCTTAGGGTGGTGGAGAATATTGACGGAAAGCTCGTACCTCTTGTTGACAAGCTGGGAAGCAAGGATCTAGTACTTCTTGCCCTAATTTCGTCTGAGAGCGATTGTTTAGCTCCTAAGGATATTATTGAGATGATTCCAGAGGCTAAGTCTGGGACCATTTATCCTAAACTCCGTGAGCTTGCAAAGGGAAACTTTATAGTCAAGGTTGGTGGCAGGAACGGATGCTATAAGATAACAAGTAAAGGTAGAAACTTCATTTATGAGAGAATTAAATTAATAATGTCTTAGAGTTGTTTTGTCAAATAATTGTTGTGGTGTGGAGGTGTGTGTCTTGTCTGAGTCTGAAGAGAAGAAGTTTGCTCGGTTACGTGTAAGCACGAAGAAGAAAGTAGAGGAACTCATGGAGGATACGCTAGAGGGGTTTATAGGCCTAGATGAGGACACAAAGGATCTAGTCGTAGGCCCTCTCCTCAGCGAGTGTAGAGTCAGTGTAGCCGATAAGATACTCATAGGGCTCTTGGGCTACAATGCTATGAATACGATTGGATGGCGTGAAACTAATGCAGTGTCTGCTAAAGAGCTTTCAGAGAAGCTAGGGCTGAACTACAATACTGTACGGGCTGAAATATCGCGGCTTGCTAGGGAAAAATACGTCATACCGAAGGCACGTGGCGCTTATTCAATAAATATCTCACTTATAGAGAAGATTGCTGAGAGAATAATCAATGCTAAAAGAAAGTGCGTAGAAGGTGGTAAGAAGTGAATATAGAGGGAGATAAGTTCAAGGAAATAGTAGAGAGATTGAGGAAGCTAGCCTCCCTTGCTGCTGATATAGTAGATAACTTGCCTGCAGAGTACAGGAAGGATGCCTTTGTAGAAACTTACAGATATCTTCTAACGCTTTATGGTGGCCGTAGTGTACACGTTGCTTCTGCCCATGCTGCTGGAGGAGTAGAAGCGTCTATCCCTACGGTTGTTCCCGCATCTAGCCAAGCCGCAGGAGATATTGGGGCTGATAAAGAAGAGATTAGTCTGGCTGAGTTCGTAAACATGTTGAGTATTAAGCCTAAGACTAATGCTGAGTGGATAACAGTATTCGCCTACTATATGAAGCACTATGAGGACAAGAAAATGTTCTCAGCTAAGGAGGTTAGGGACTACTTTAAGGCTGTTGGGCTAAAGGTTCCCGGGAATCTCCCTAGGGACATTAAGAATGCTGTTAGGAAGGGATATATAGCATGGGACATAGAGTCTAAAAGCTACTACATCACAAGAAAGGGAGAGGAGCTTGTAAGAGGGATGCTTAGTGGAAAAGAACAATAGTAATACGGTTAGTAACGTACTGGAGATATTTATTGAACACAATGGCATAAGGCTCGAGGATACCTATGGGAAGGCTATTGCAGTGCTCGGTGTAAGGGGCTCGGGCAAGACTAATACTGCGGCTGTATTTGTGGAGGAGCTTCTTTCAAAAGGTGTACCAGTTATAGTGCTTGATATCGATGGAGAATATTGGACCCTTCGCGAGAGTTACGACGTCCTTATAGTGTCTGCCGACGAGAAGGCTGATATACCACTAAATATCAGTGATAGCGAGCAGGCATCTCGGCTTGCAAAGGCCTTGCTTGGTACCTATGTCCCCGCTGTTATAGATTTATCAGAACTTATAATCGATGAGTACAGCGAATATCTCGTTGCTTTCTTGGAAGAAGTATGGAGAAGCTCCAAGTTATATAGACGCCCACTTTTCCTTGTCATAGAAGAAGCACATGAATTCATCCCTCAAGGACATTCAAGTCCTGTAAAGAATGTGTTAGTGCGTATAGCGCTGCGGGGAAGAAAACGTGGATTAGGCTTGATAATGGTTTCACAACGGAGCGCGAAGGTTGACAAAGATGTTCTCTCGCAAGCAGAGTACTACTTGTTGCACAAGGTTATGCACCCGGCTGATCTACGTGTATACAGGGAGTTGCTCCCTCTAAACCCCAGGGAAATAGAGAGCGTTGTACCTAAGCTAGGGGTTGGCGAGGCATTATTCTACGATGGCCTAGGCGTTAGAAAAGTGAAGGTGAGAAAACGCCGGACGTTCCATATAGGCTATACGCCGAAGACGTACTTCAAGATGGGCTTCAGACTAAGGAGCATCGACCAGTCCCTCTTGGAGCGCATATTATCCATCATCGAGCAGCAGACAAATGCTACACGGAGTGCCCACGGTGACCCCGGTCTCCAAGATAGTGTTGAGGACAGTGTCCCAGCTGCTATGGAAGACGGGGCAAGCAGGTTTGAGCACGAAAAGGAGGCTGCCTTTATTCCAAGTAAGAGGGCCCTAGAGACCGTAGTATGGCTTGTGTCCATCCTCGCGCGTGCAGCCCCGTCAATAATTGCGCATGTCTACGTCCTCGCGAAGGAGCAGAGATGGCTCAGCTACTCTGAACTTCGCGAGTTAAGCAGCTTCAGAGCAGTCAATACTCGTGAGTTTAGGCGGCTCGAGCGCCTAGGAATTCTAGAGCTAGAAAGACATGGTAGAGAAATGTTCGTCCGGCAGTGCTTCCTGACCGGTGACGATACTATAGACAAAGTCGTGCTCGAGGCCTTGAGGCTGCTCTATAATGAGCGTGTCCGGCCACTGCTTGAACGTAAAAAAAGGCGGGCGATGAGTGAGAGCGGCTTGCCTATGGTTAGCGGTCTAGGCGATGTAATGGGCACTGTCTAGGACTATCTCCGATGCACCGCGGAAGTGTTTAGGTATAGAGGCCGACCCTCTGCTGGTGATCTTCGGCTAGGTAGCAGCCGAGAGAGCCTGCCCCGCCATAGCCCGGTCCCAGGTTCCGCTGGGGAATAGCAGAGGCCGCAGGGCATAATGTATATCAAGAGTTCATGAGGGTCCTCCACAGAGCCGCAGAACTTGACGGCCCTGTGGACCTCGTATGGGGCCGACTCCACTGCGTGGCTCCCAGGCCCCGGCTATGGCCAGCGTGCTTAGCCGCTTCTAGAGGCTGGGGTCAGACGTGAAGCTAAGGAGCAACGGTTTCACGTCAACCAGCGGGATCCCCAGGTACCGCTACTGGCGGCTTCGACAACCGTGAGGGCTGGAGAGCCGAGCTACCAAGCAACGACACCGTTGTTAGGGTGGGGTGGTCAAGCTACCCTTCGAGGCCGGACTAATAGTGGCAACCTACCAGGCAGGGAACCACATAGACATAGTCGTTCACGGCACGATAATCAACGAGACGGAGTGGAGGGAAGCCGTTATTAGAACGTCGATGATGCAGGAATACGACGTTAACTGCACACTAATATGGCCAGATTCTCTAGTGTGCCGTTAGTTAAGGAGTTTGGGCTTGCTCTGATAGTCAAGTAACAAGAGACAATACCAATAAGTGGCATCTAAGCAGGCTTCTCAAAAATCGTTACGCCAGCCTATGATTAAGAGCGGGAGATTTGAGGCAGAGCTCCAAGCTTAAGTCGTGCCCTTCTCTCGGGTTTGGCTACCCCCAGCCGTAGGTATGGGAGTGGGGGTGCAGGTTGGTGATGAGCATCTTATAATTGATGACAGTATGCTCTTTCTGGGGAGCGTAGTCGTAGGGGTTTTAGAAGGTAGTAGGAGGAAGTATAGATGGCACGGTGCGGAGCTTACCAGCTTAAGGGATGGGCGCTACGCTATGCACGCAAACGCCTAGTCTTAGGGTGACAGTGGTTGGCAAAGGA
>JALSNP010000091.1 GCA_026986935.1 Pyrodictiaceae archaeon
CAACTATCTCGACTTCAGTCACCTCGGGGCCACCGCGGTGTATACCTCTGCGGCCGGGGTTTAAAACACGTTTAGAAACCATGATCTTCCAATGGAATAGTTCATTAAGTTGGGGATTAGCATTGTTTACGGGACTCGGGGCAGCGCGTAGGGTACAACGTTGTTAGAAATTATTTCTAGAAATAGGGTATAGTGCTTTCAACATATCTGCTTCTGTGGGGCAATACTCTCTTCTTTTCCTCTTAGTTCTCACCTGAGCCGGACTATTGCTACGAGGTGCTAGTTATTTCTACCCGTGAGTATTACTCTATGCTCGGAGATAGCCTTTGCCCGGGATAGTGTATGAAGAGAGCGTTGATGGATTAACACTTATGGAGTATAGTGAGTTCGAGCTAAAGAAGCCGAGCTTCTTTGTACTCGGTCTCCCGGATACAGGGCTTGTAGGAGTTATCTCTGCTAATCACATCGTTGAGAGTATGGGGTTACAAGAGGTAGCTGGGATAGATATTGAGGCGCTTATGCCACCAGTAGCGGTGATCTCTAAGGGCGAGGTCCGCCCACCTCTACGGATATATGCCAGAGATAATATAATGGCGCTCACGGCTGAGACACCCGTACCAGCAGCCGTAATCCCAGTATTAGCACGGCTCATAATCGACTATAGTATACGCAAAGGAGTAGACTACATTGTCTCAGTAGTAGGCATAGCCACTCCTAATAGGATGAACATGGATAAGCCCAATGTCTACTGGATAGCAAGTAATGAAAAAGCACGCGAACTCGCACTAAAACTAGGAATAGAGGCGTTTAGCAACGGGTACCTAGTAGGACCATACGCCCTGATACTTAAGCAAGCTATTAGAAAGAGGGTAACAAACCTCGTCCTACTAGCAGACGCTTATGTAGAGTTTCCCGACCCAGAGGCAGCTGCCAGCGTATTAACAGTACTCTCAAAGGCGATCGGCTCAGAGATCGATGTCAAGAAACTACTTGAGCAAGCCGAGATGATACGTGTGCGTATGAGAGGCTTAATGAAGAAAACCAAGGAGACCATGGCAGAGATGGGTGGCCCAAGCCCACTCCTATACGCATAGGTTCTACGAAGCCCCGGGAGGGACCCGGCTATGAGCTTTGAGGAAATAAGGAGAAGAATAGAGCGCATACATAGAAAGATAATGGAGGAGCTGGAAAGGAGCTTCGAAGAAGTCCCCGCCCCCACTTGGCTCCATGAAAGCATGAGACCATTATACACAGTGTATCAGAGCCCAGATGCTTACATAGTACTAGTCGATCTAGCTGGCGCCGATACCTCATCCATAGAGGTAAAGGCCACCGAGAACAAGCTCATCATAAAGGCGTCGCTGGAGAAAGAGGTAAGGTTCAGTGACGTATATGGAACGATGATCGGCCAAGACGTGGTCTTTAGACAATATGAGCACGAAATACCATTACCACCAGACGCTGACCCATCAGGAATAAAGGTTAATGTGAGGCCTAATAAGATTATTGAGATAAGAATACCTAGAAGGAAAATAACTTAAACCGTTAAGGTTTTTTACACTACTGCCCACTTCTCGCGGAAAAAGGGGAGGGATAGACACATGACTGTCTATGAGGGCGTCGTTGAACGGGATGAAAAAGGATACCTTATACGTTTACCAGACGAGCTTGTTGCAAGTATTAGGTGGCATGAGGGGGATAAGGTTAAAATAGAGATGAGCGAGTGGCGTGGGAGACTAGTCATAGTAGTATATAAATAGATCCCGTCGCGAACTATTTTTCATCACTTAGATTCCATGGCTTGCCTTCGCGCAGAATCTTCTCCGGTATCTTGTCCTGGTATCTCCGTAGAAATCTGAGATCCTCTTCCTTTTTCCGCAGATTATCTGGGAGCATACGGGGTATCTCATCTATTATAGGGTACCATCTCTTGCAGTTCGGGCAGTACAACACACCAGTGACTATCTCTACCTTTAAGCACTCCTCACAAGGAGTATTGCCATCTACTTCTTCTATTCTCTTACCAATAGGTGTCTGTAGCCTATAACAGAAGAGCTCACATAGTGGAGGCTTGTACCGCTTCAGTAGCTCTTTTATCTGCTCCTCTCTCTCCGGATAGACTCTCTCCTCTATAACGTAGAGTTCGAGTGGAAAATGCTTACACATAGGGCAAGCAACCAGGTCCATGAACCTATACTTCATTGTCTACTCAGCCTCCGCGCTTTTTCAGCCAGCTCCTCGGCTAATTGTCTAGCTTTTTCAGGGTTTTTGGCCTCAACCATTATTCTGAGCACTGGCTCGGTTCCGCTAGGCCTCACAAGGAACCAGTAATCCTCGGCATCGACGCGGATACCGTCAACTGTGACTACTCGGACACCTTTAGCCTGGTACTCATCTATTAATGCTTTAACCACTTCCAAGGCCTTATTTCGGGGCATCGGTATCTTTGTCTTAATAGCGTAGTATTTCGGAAGCTCGTTGAACAGCTCTGAGGCTCGTTTATTCTCCCTAGCCATCATCTCCAGGAACAGTGCGAGAGTCATTCCCCCATCACGTGCAAGGAGGTGGGGAGGGTATAGGAATCCCCCGTTTTCTTCGAAACCGGCTATCCCCCCCTCCTCGAGCAACCTATAGCCAATATTTATTGACCCCACTGGTGTCCAACGAACCTCTACTCCGACCTTCTTAAGATACTCTTCTACGAGCCTACTACTAGACACGGCCGTGTATACTGCTCTAGGTACGTTCTTCGGGCTCTTGTACTCGGCTATGTAGCGTGAGAGTAGGGCTCCGGTGCGATCGCCCCACCAAACCTCTCCAGCCTCGTCTATGAATATCGCCCTATCACCGTCACCGTCATGGCCTACGCCGAGGTCGGCTCCTAGGGTTCTAACTATTCTAGCAGTCTCTTGTAGCGAGCTAGGAGTCGGCTCCGGCTCCCTATACGGGTTTATTGATATGTTGCATGCAAGGGTATATGTTTTAACTCCTAGTCTTCGCAGAATCTCTGGCGTGGTTATGGACGCGACGTTGTTAGCACAGTCGACGACGACCCGGAAGCCCTTTGATCGTACAAGATTCTTATCAACCTTGTCGACAACGCCTTTTATATATAGATCATTTACCTCGTCGTCTACACGTACCTCGTCACGAACCCTGTTCCAGGGCACAAGGCGGAATCTCTCCTCGAAGAATACCTGCTCTATTCTTCTCTCAGTCTCGCGATCTATCTCTATGCCGAGAGAACTTATCACCTTAATACCGTTGTATTCCGGCGGGTTGTGGCTAGCAGTAATTATTACGCCCAGATCATAGCCTCTTTCCTTCACCGCGTACTGGATAGCAGGGGTAGGCGCGTAACCCCTCCTCCCCGCTAAGTAGACCTCGGCACCGCTCGCCAACAACCCCGCTATGACAGCACTCATTATCATTTCTCCACCGGCTCTCCCGTCTCGGCCAACAAGGATTCTCACGCCCTCACCGTAGTGGGATGCGATAGCCATTCCTAGCCTGAGAGCAAGCAGTGGTGTTAGCTCCTTATTTACTACACCACGTACCCCATCCGTCCCGAATAATTTACCCAAGGACTCTGCCCCCATTACAAAGGATTTTTGCACTAGTTCTCCTCATAGAAGAAAGCGGCTACAAAGGTAAAAGGGTTCTCGTTTCCCGTCAAATGCTGCGCGGCGGGGCTGGTTGGGGTTTCTCATAAACGTTTACGGGTATAGGCCGCGTTGTGTGCTCCTAGTCTCCACTGGTGGGGGCGGGGATGTTGCAACCGCTCTCCTTTATGCCTATATAGTCTCGGCTGAGGGTGCGAGAGCAGTAGTTGCCGCGCTTCCGTGGGAACGCTATGTGAAGGACCCGTGCCCTGGCCCTATAGAGCTGGAATCGCTGGGCAGCGCAGAGCTGCATGACTATGTTGCCCTCGTTAAGCCCGGGTGCATAGCTACTCGGTGTTGTAGGGTATTTGTCCCAGCTGTATGCAAGGCAGCGGACTTAAGCCTAATGAGTATACCCATCTACGCTCTTGATGGATGGAGGGGGGAGCTAGGGGTACGGAGAGGCTTAGAAGAGATAGCATCGATTCATGGCTGCGAGGCGGCACTGATCGTGGATGTGGGTGGCGATATACTTGCCAGGGGCTGTGAAGAGAGCCTATGGAGCCCCCTCGGGGACTCGCTTGGCCTCTCAGCAGCGATTAATACCAGTATTGAGCCAAGGGTGTTGGTCCAGGGGCTGGGTGCTGACGGTGAGCTTGGTGATCACGAGCTTTTCTCTATTCTAGCTGAGCTTGCGTCTCGTGGCGCGCTTATATGGTGTCGCGGGATTACTAGGGCGGAGGCGAGTATCCTGGAGCAGATAATAGGTCGTATACATACTGAGGCTGGCCGAGTGCCCTTGCTAGCGTTCCGGGGCTATTATGGTAGGTACTATATACGTGGTGGTACGCGCAGCGTCGACGTAAATATTTTCAAATCCTGTGCTGTTATGCTCGACGCCCGAGGGGTATACGCACTCTCACTACCAGCAAGGCTGGTAAAGGGCTCATACTCCTTGGAGGAGGCTAGGCGCCGGCTAAACGACGCCGGTATATACACCGAGCTAGATCTTGAAATAGATATACATAGGTTTATAGAACTCGGATCGCTCTCGCCAACAAGCATCCTAGAGGTTAGAGAGCGTGGAAGAAAATCACTGCCTAAATGCGAGCATCCTCATAACCAATGACGATGGAGTGACAAGCCCCGGTCTTAAACTCTTATACGAGTCCGTAAAGAACATTGGTAGAGTAGAGATCATTGCCCCAAAAACCTCTAGGAGCGCTTGCGGGCACGGAATGACGCTTCACAAGAGTATTAGAGCATCGAGGATAACCCTCTGGGGTAGTGTACATGCAATAGCTATAGACGGTCTCCCGGCTGATGCTGTCTATATAGCTCTTAGCCATAATCGCCCAGACATTGTTCTTTCCGGCATAAACCTAGGAGATAATACGAGCCTACAATCCATACTAGCCTCGTCAACAATAGGTGCAGTAATACATGCAGCGCTTAACGGTGTACCCGGAGTAGCGTTCTCGATAGAAATAAGGGATGAAAACGAGCTACACGAGCTAAGTGAAGAGTACCTAGCATTTATTAAGAAGCTGATAAGGAAGCTGACAGAGAGCATACTCTGTAGCAGTATACCTGGCTACGTGGACGCTCTTAGCGTAAACTTTCCGCGCAGACTACGTGGAAAAGAAGTATATATAGCGAGGCCAGCTACGCTTAGGTTCAGGCAACGCGCAGAGCTATTAGAGGGAAACGATAACGAACAATATTATCGCCTTATTGGTGCACCGACGAACCCGCCACCAAATAGTGACGCAGGTTTATTGCTACAGGGTCACGTTGTTATCACGCCTCTATGCCTAGAATACATCGGGCAATGCTCTGAGAGAAGACTCTACTGGCTCGCCAGGGCTCTTGGCAGCGCTATAGAGGCCTCGGTCAAAATTTAATTAGAGATTATGCCTAGGTACTTGTTGAATAGGGGTGGTGGCCCGGCGGACGAGATGACCCCGGAGACTCCCCGGGCGATATGGCGCCGGGTCCGACCTCGGGTGCACACCTATGTAATCATCAGTAGGGTAGTAAGGGGAGAAATTGTCACCTCGTTGCCTAATCGTTGCGAGAGAGATAAGGATTCTTCGGCCTCTCGATCCCGATGAATGTGATAATGTATGCCCAGTAGACGCTATCAGGATAAGTCGTGACGGTGTCGAGACGGATCCTTCAAAATGCCTCGTCTGTATAGCATGCATGGCTCTATGCGGCCCTGATCGCATAAGAGTAGTGAGCGACTGGGTGTGTAGTGACGATAAATAATAGCTTTGGTAAAGATTAACGGTATTGGCGTGGGAGAGGAATAATGAGCATAAGCATGCTCCTCGTCGATGTCTATATAGTGGAGGGTAGTGATAGTATAGTAGGCCCAGGGTACGTCAGGATAGCTAGTGGCGTTATAAGCCATATAGGGGTTGGCGAGCCACCAGAGGAGGCTAGGTTAGCAGAGCTTGTTCTAGGTGGTGCTGGTAGGCTTCTTTACCCCGGGTTCGGCGCCGCTCTTGTCTATCCAGAAACATACATTATTAGAGACTACATAGGCCAACACAAGGGTCTTCCAGGAAGCAATGTCGAGGAATGTATAAGAGAGATGAGCTCGGAGGAGGCGTTCTACTCAATACTCATGGCTCTCTATGAGATGAGCCTAGCAGGTTATGCAAGAGTTATACTCGCCACCCCCCATGTGAGCGCGGCTATTAGGGCTGTGCAGGAAGCTGGTATCGACGCTGCAATACTAGTACCCGTGCGCGACGCTGATGAATTGGACACCGTGTTGCAGTTAATAAAAGATAGTAGTGTTTTACTTGGTTTGCTTGCTCCTAAAAAGCTAGAGTCGTTGGTTTCCAGCGAAGATGTTAAGGCTAGGTGCATAGTTGAGAACGAGTGCAGTATAACCTGTAACAATAAGTCTATAATACCTTTTGGCTGTGAAGGGGATGGGGTTATAGCTCCTTTATACCCCTTTGTAACACCTGCTCAGATACTATGGCTGTATCGTGATCAAGGGCTTGTATCGCTTACCGAGGAGGCGCATAAACTAGTTGATAAGGAGTACGTGGCTTTGGGTAAGGAGAATAAAGCGTATATATCAGTATATGATCTAAGCGAGCCCCCGTCATGGATAGGGCCTATTGACTATGCTACGCCCTATGTATTGACGCCCCTTGTAAGAGTTGAGACGCTTATATCAGCTGGCCGCTTGGTAGTTGATAGCGGTGAGCATTTGTTCCTAGGACCAGGGGTATCTGAGAAAGCTAGTAATGTGCTTCTTAGTGTCCGGAAGAGGTGTAAGAAGGTGCTAGGCTAGTAACAAGAGGATAGTCTGGTCAGCGAACCGAGACTGTGCAGCTATATAGGATGTCTGTATAAAAATATGGGGGGCCAGGGGCTTCTCCTATTCCAAGTTCCTAGAGGTTACCCCCCTCTCGACACGCTTAGCGTTAAGAGCTCTCACGATGTAGTTGAAGGCGCTATCGGGGTCAGTGTGCTTACCGCAGCTATAGACATCGACTGTTGCGAACCGGTACTCTGGCCATGTGTGGATCGTTATGTGGCTTTCGAGCACTATTGCTACAATACTTACTCCCTCACCTATCTTCCAGCTCTTGACATCAAGAAGGGTCATGTTCCCGATGCGTGCAGCCTCGACCACGATGTCCCTGAGTCTCTTCTCGTCTCTAAGAATATTAGCGTCACATTCGTATAGATTACCGTATACATGGCGCCCATATACCTTTGGCTCTCTGCTTAGTGCTAATGTCTCCATGTTTCTTAGTGTCGCTGCCTCCATAGAACCACCTCCGCTTTTAGGGGGGGTCATATTTATAGCCTTTAAGAGTTACCCCCCGGGGTTATGCCTATCTCCTCTTGGGCACGGATATACCGTTACGGGGTCGACGTAGCTCTGTGATATAGCTTAATCCTTATAGTGCGTGGGCTATAGCTTCACAAAGCTTGTAGGAGGGCCGTACCCTAATTATGCCTAGGAAACATTAACCCGTCCTGCCGTGAGACTCTGCTTGGGCGGGGACGGTACGTATGCAGATATTCACGAAGACGAGTAAGGGCGATGTTTCGAGTCATGCCCTCGTAACTAGTCTTGAGGAAGTATATGAGGGTGCTCTTAGTTATCTGAATGATGTTGTTGAGAGGACGGGGAGGCCCGGGTTCCGCGTCGCCACGGGGGATTTTCATAAGTCTCGTATAACTGTTGTCCTGCACCCTATAGGCCCCTCAGCTCTCGCCATACTCCTTGAGGAGCTGGCCCGTCTCGGAACCGATGTCGTTCTTTACCTTGATACAGCTACGGCTCTTTTACCACGGATCGATATAGGTAGTGTCATACTGGCTAGTGGCGCGATAAAGGGCGATGGTGTGTCTAGGGCCTATGCGCCTCTCGAGGTACCCGCCATACCTAGCCATGAGCTCTTCCATCACGTTCAGCAATCTCTCGAAATACATGATGTAAAGACTATTACGGGGATAGTGTGGAGCGTTGACACATTCTATCTGAACGGCGGCGCTATGGAGAACTATATAAGAACCTATAGTAGGATTGCAGCAGCTATGGATATGGGTACGGCGACCCTCTTCACTGTCTCAATGGTGCGGAAGCTTCATTCGGCCTCGGTGCTCGTTATAGAGTCAAGCGTGCCTAAGGGAGTAGAAAGAGGCGCCCTTTACTCGGATGAGGAAACCTACGAGTCTCTTCATAGGAAAGTGTTTGACACACTTGATAGGCTGATAAAGCCACTGCTGGAGGCACTAGCTCTCCACATGGAGCACGTTAAGGTATCTAAGGCGGCGGCAGCTACTATTGAACCAGCCTAGGTAGCGGTGCCCGTGCTATGGGGAGAGATGCTGTTTTCAGATTAATAGATGAGAGCATGAACATACTTGACTACATAGAGAGGGAAATAGGCTCAATAGCTAGGACTAGTTCGAGAAACGAGCCACCAAGCAAGGGCAACATATACTCCCTATACAGCCTAGTTGTAAGACTCCGAGAGAAGATGATCGAGCTAAGAGCGGAGATCTATAACAGTTATAGCGATGGGTGCAAGAATAAATAGAGGGTAGGCGTAGGTCTTGAAAGGAGCACGTAGGCCGCCTCTGACGATTACTCGGGGAGTAGCTAATGCTGCTAGCTTTGTCTCAGCACTTATATTTATCGCGCTGGTACTATATATAATCAAGGGTATCCGAGACACAGAGTTATTGCTAGGTATTTGGTTTATTTACTCAGGGTTAACAGCATCCTCCATACACCCTGTAGTCGTTTCGTACAGCTCCGCGGCCGAGACGATTAAGCAAGGATACGTCAAAGACGCGGTGAGGCCGCCTTTTAGCCCCATAAGTGCAACAGCTCTAGCATTCTCTGTTCCTTTCACAGCCCCTCTCATACTATACGCTATGATACAGTGGCTCCTCAGCGTCTTAGAAAAAGCAGCTATTAGTAGCGAGATAGACATCGAGGATATTGCTGAAGAGCTCCCGCAACAAATAGGGTCAGCGAAACTATACATAGTCAGCTCGGTAGTCCCAGTGCTACAGCCTATAGCTCTGCTCAGCTCCCTTAATAGCTTGGAGGCCATGATCTGTGCACTACTAAGAGCGCTCTCTAAGAGGGGGCTTTGGGACAAGCCTTGCACTCCTGATTTCGTAGAAGTAATGATCTGGACCAAGCCTTACAACCTGGCCTTCGACTCTAAGCTCCTCTCTGAAAAGTGGAGCATCAAGGACTAGTGTCTCGGCTTCTCCGCCCTCAAAAGCTGGGTTGAAACCATAGCGCCTAGAGAGCCTTATAATAGTCTCAACCAGTTCCTCGTCGAGAACCTTTCCCACGACCCAGGGAGGTAGCCCATAGGCCTGAACGCTCACCACCATGACCTTGAAACCCTCTCTGACAATGCTCCTCATATACTCCTCTTGGTCTATTCGCCAAAGTGGGTTAAAGATTCGGAGCCCAGCTTCTTCCGCGAGAGACGCGAATCTTAGTCTCTGGTAATCGCTCAAAAGGGCCCCGGTGATTACCGCGTCGCAGCCCAAGCTCCTCGCCCTCTCAAAGGCCCCTAGCAGCGCCGTTTCCTCGTTCCCCGCGGCGAGGAGCTTGATGAGAGCTATCCTAAGCGCTCGTGCCTGTAGCTCCACCATGCGTACATGGGGGTAGTGGAACAGCATACTCTCCCAGCGGGCCTCTGGCTCTATTGCTATTGCGCAGCATATACGGAACCCGTGAAAAACAGCCCAATGGAGCGCATACATGCTATCCTTGCCGCCGCTCAGCATGGGGCATGCTATCATTTTCTCATCCACTAATAGTCTACGTGCATTCTCCCAGGTGCCTCGTTGCTGTTATCTATCCCGGGGCCCCTTAAGCGTCCTAGTAGGGAAGTGTAGTGCCCACAAAGAGGCCTGCTAAGACTAGTAAGACCGTGGCGAGTCTGCGCTCACTTGGATACGAGGTAGTGGTCTGGGAAGAGGAAGGCGAGGAACCAAGACAGACGGAGACAAGGTTCTCCGACATAGTTCCCCAGCTCAGCGCCCATAGCAAAGGGGGGCTCCGGCTCTATGAGCACCAAGTAGAGGCTATAAATGCTCTTGAGGAAGGGTATAACATAGTACTCACGGCGAGAACGGGGTCAGGTAAGACGGAGGCTTGGGCTCTTCCGGCAATACGTAATAAGTGGCGTGTTCTCGCAATATACCCTACACTAGCGCTCGCAGCTGATCAGATAAAGAGGCTAGAGGAATACTATAGCGTGGCCAAGGCAGGCGGCGTAGTAAGGGTTGATAGGCCTAGTCTAGGTAGGAAACAGAAAGAGAAAATGCTACAAGACATTGTATCAGCTCGTCTCGTCATAACTAATCCAGCATTCCTCTTAGCGGAGTTGAAGAGAATAGCTGTTGCACCAAATAGGGCTATTCTAGAGGATTTCCTATCAAGAATAGATCTAATAGTGGTGGATGAACTGGATTTCTACGGGCCTCGGAGCGCCCACATTATCATAGCTATGCTGGACATAATATCGAACTACTTAGCCTCCAGGCCCCCGCGGGTAGTAGTGCTATCCGCTACGCTAGGGAACCCGGAGGAGCTATCAGCGCTGCTGACACGGATAACGGGTAGAGAGACTAGGGTGATTCATGGCAAGCCCTTTAAGACGCCTAATCGCACAATAATAGTGCTTGGAAAGGGTGTTGACGCGCTACTTAATTACATAAGGGCTTACTCGGGCATAATAGCCTCGAGGGCCAAATGGATACTAGACACAATATATGATGAGGAAGAGTTCCGTGAACACATATATGAGATCTACGAGGCTCTCGAAGCCATAGGTCTAAGGCCCCCGAGACCGGGCACTGATGTGGCTGAGGTTCTCCAAGCGATTTTCGAGTCCGCGGAGGAGGGCCTCGTAACACTGGTTTTCACGAGGAGCATAAGGATGGCTGAAAAGCTTTACAGATCCTTATTAGAGAAAATACCCTCTAATATGCAGGATAAGGTTAGAATACATCATCACCTAGTGCCGAAGAGTCTGAGAGAACGCATCGAGGAGGACGCGCGCGCCGGAAAGATAAAGATGATAATCACTGTGAGAACCCTTGCGCAGGGAATAGATATAGGTAACGTGAATAGGGTGGTTCACGTAGGGCTTCCCACCGATCTGCGTGAGTATATGCAAAGGGAGGGTAGGAAGGGTAGACGTAGGGATATAGGCGTCTCGGAGACGGTAATAATTCCTTCAGGGCTGTGGGATCGGAAGCTCCTGGAGACGGGTAGCTCCTCTCTAAGGGAATGGGTTGGTCTCCACCTGGAGAGGCTCTACATTAACCCGGAGAACACGTATGCGCTGATCTTCAAGGCTCTGTGGAAGCTCTTGCGCGGCGAAGAGCTAGCCAGTGACGAGCTTCGTGCCTTGCAGCGCTTTAACCTAGTAGAGGCTTATTCCACGCTCAACGGCCAGCGCTATGGTCTAAGTGATAAGGGGAGAAGGTTTTGGAACGACATAGGTTTCTACGAGCACGGGCCACCATACGGTTATCGTAAAGTGGTTCTGCACGAGGGTAAGGAGAAGCTCTTGCGCGGCGAGGAGGTTTCTCACCGAGATGCTGTGGAGAAGTACCAGCCCGGCGTATACGATCCCATGACGGAGGCTATTGTTGTGCGCATAGAGCCGCGCGCGCTGAGAGTATACGAGGAATACCCCGAGGAAGCCGTGCTGGAGCACGACTGGCTCTCGCGCGCCTATAACCGCTACATCGATATAAAGAGGGCCTGGGGCGAGCACCCCTCCTTTGAGAACGATCTGCGATATGGGAGAATAGGTACCTACGTATCCCTCAACGTTCATGCTCCTCTGAGCGGTTTCGGGGAACTGGTCGAGGAGCCTATTGACGTGGAATGGTTTATTGAAAGCCGTAAGCCTAGGTTAGCCTCCTCCCGCGGCTCTGTAAGGGTTTATCACGAGACTGCCGTGATCGAGGTCAATGCCCCGGTTGCTGGAAGGTACCGCGACTATACCTATGGCTACGTATTCGAGGCGCCGGGCGACGTACTTGCAGAGGATCTCCGCCTAGGATTAGCAACGCTCACTGTTTATCTAAGGCTGAGCAAGAAGTATGCAATACCTCTTGGCCTCCTAGCTTACCGTGTCGTAAGCGCTGGCTCGGTTAAAATGATACATCTATGGGAGCGCGAGTCAGCAGGCCTACTGGATAAGATAGATTGGCTGAAAATAGCCGAGGATCTCGAGTCCGTAGAGCTCCCTAGGATAGCTATCCCGCTTATCGCGGCAGTGGACCCGGTATCGGCTATGAGGATTCTTAGAGGAGAGGTCTCTCTCCAATACGCGGCCAGGCTGGGCGCTAAGGTAGCCCGTTTGCTAGCTGGTAGCCTAAGCATAAGGCTAGGCGGCCTAGAGATACATTATCCAAGGCCTAGCCCTAGCCACGGCATCGCCTCGGTGTACGCGCTCTACGAGACAATCAACACCGGGACCGGTAGCCACGTAGTAATGTGCATCAGTAGCTTTGATGGAGACCATGTAGAGACCTCCTCCCTCTCAGCCCCCTTAGCGCTTGATACAGCGTCTAAGATCGCTCAGATAGTCCTAGGCCACTTGGACAAACTGCTGAGTAGGAAGATGCGCATCGGCTATTATGGTAGCGAGCAACGCAACCTCCTCCTCCGAATGCTTTCAGCAAGCTATAGCGGGGTAATGGTGCTTCGCGGAGCAGAGGCCGAGGGGCTATTAGTTGATGTTGCTCAAATGGCTAGCACTAAGCTAGGCGATGTACCTATCCTAACCCGTCTAGAGCCCGGTATTAGGAGAGCCTTTGACAAGATTTCTCGTGCAAGAACCCGTAAAGACGTCAAAGGACTCGAAGAGGCTTTTAGAGAAGCAGCACCATTACTGGCCAAGGCGCTGTACAAGCTATTCCTCGCATTAGAGAAGGGAGTCGTTAAGAGGGCTAATAAGGAGCTAGCAGAGCAACGAAACAGTACTACCTAGCAACATGGCCTCGAAAAGGTAGCGAGCAAGCGCGTTAACAACTATATCAGCTACCGAGCCCGGGCCCCTGGATCCAAGCTCCTCGTAGAGCAGGTTCTCTGCACCAGGGTCGCCCACATAGGCGCGCATCCAATAATCCTCATACCCTTCCCCCGTCTTCCTTCTCAGGAGGAAATCCGGGAACAGGCCAGCAACTAGGTAGGTAGCCTTCTTGACGCCGAGCGCTATGCATGGCCACCTTCTCAGCTCTGGGAGAGCGATACCGAGGCTTAGCTCTAGCAGCCTCGAGGCATCGCGTAAAACATTATCGTAGAGCGCTCCTAGCCATGCGAGGTCGTAGAGGCTTATGCTGACCGAGCTTTGTCTTTGTGTTGCATCTGGTAGGCCGAGCCAAGAGATGCGCCCAAGATAACTAGGTCTAACCATATAGAGCGCGTCATAGAAGTATCTCGCTCCCTTGGTGCCGCACGATTCTATAACGATCCGGGAGGAGCCCATTACGTTCTCTAGTCTAACCTCCCTGAGCTTCTCATAGGCATAGCCTAGGCTAGCAGCTTGCAGGGATAGAAGGAAGAGAGAGCCTAGCCCAGGGTTCCCCCATTTACGCATACGCCTTACTGCTCTGAGCCAGCACCTACACCACTCATTATTAGTGCTCATATGGGCTAGCTCGGCCCCGTTATCGCAGCTACATAGGCACGTCTCATACGCTATCGGCGAGAGCGCGACGAAGCCCATGGGGTCCATGTCTTTGCGCGGCTTACTGAAACTAAAAAGCCCCGGCCTCGGTACCAGCGCATCCAGTATCACAGCCATGCTACACGCGTGGGCAAAGACTCTGCAAGGCATTGCTCCTTTCATCGCTTCTCCCAGACCAGTTCCCCGCCTACGAGTGTCGCAGTAACACTGATTCTCGGGATATCCTCTATATCCGTGCTGAGCGGGTCCTCGGAAAGCACTACAACGTCTCCATAACACCCTGGCTCGAGGCACCCTGCCCTGGGCTCGTTAAGCACTTGTGCAGCGCCACCAGTGTATAAGTAGAGAGCAGTCTCTACATCAAGCGCTTCCTCCTTGCTGTGAGGCAGTAGCGCTCCTCTAGTTACCGCGGCGTACACGCCTTCAAGAGGGTTGAGGGGCTCTACGGGGGCATCGCTCGAAAACCCTAGAATAACTCCTCTAGACAGCATTGTCCGGAACGGGTAAAGCCACCTAGTCCTCTCGGCTCCAAGCCTCTCGACAGCCCACCAGTCACTAATCAGGAACCTGGGTTGGACAGCGACCCTTACACCGAGCGTTGCCAATTTATCTATAACGTCTCTCGGCGCGAGGCTGGCGTGCTCTATTCGGCAACGACAGCCCGCCATGTCGTAGCCGCGTAGAGCCTCTAGTATAGCGGCATCCCCTATGGCGTGGGCTGCTACATCGAGTCTCCACTCAGAGGCCTTTCTAGCGATCTCGTAAACCTCTTTTGATGCTAGTAACTGTTTGCCCGAGTTCTTCTCGTCATCGCTATAGGGTCTGCGTAGCCACGCTGTTCTCGCTCCAAGGCTTCCATCCATGTATATCTTTACGCCCATTATACGGAACTGCGGCCCCCCAAAGGATGGCACGAAGCCAGCCGAGTATAGTTTCTCGAAAAGCTTCCTAGATAGATAAACACGTAGCCTAGGCGCCATCAAGCCGCTATGCCATGCTAGGATGAGGCCTCTTAAGGCGTGCTCCTCAACATCCATGGCTCCCGCCAAGGTTATACCGTTCTTTGCTAGCTCGTTTAACCCGTCAACAACTAGTCGGAGAGCATCAAGGCTTCTAACAGCTTCATGATACGCTCTCTCCGCAAGCTCCTCATAAACTATGCCCGTTGGCTCACCGTTGCACCCCTTATCTATGAGAGGAGAGTCGCTCTCCAAGTACCCTAGGATCTCCATGGCTCTCGTATTGAGTACAGCAGCGTGGCCGCACACGCGCATCAGTACCACGGGCTTATCACGTACCACTTCGTCAAGATCGAACCTAGTAGGCCATGTGCCTAGCTTATCCTGGTCCCATCCACGGCCAATAACCCATTCGTTAAACCTATCAGCCTCCTCAGCTACGCGCCTAAGTAGGTCATCAAGGCTCTCTGCGTCGTTTAATTTTATTGAGTGCTTATACACGCCTATACCTTGTATGTGTAGATGAGCATCCACAAACCCTGGTGCCGCGACTCCATCGAATTCGAGTAGTCGGGGCTTGCCACAGCTTATTGAGCGGGCTAGGTCCCTACCTATCCTAGCAGCCTCGGTGGCATTGCCTGCATAAACCACGTAATCGCCGAGGATCGTTAGCGCTTCCACGAATTTTGTTGGCCTAAACGAGGTGTATATCCTAGGAGCTCTGACAATAACTGGGCACTGAGCAGGCAAACATGCTGCCCCAGTACTAGGGGCTTACTAGGCACCCTAATTTATGAAATCGTTTACAGCTCATAGCGCTGATAACCTAGCCCTCTTTATCAAGCTATAAACCAGATATAGGGGGCTCAGAAATCAGCCATAATAACGGCCGGGGCTTGGAGAAGAAATAATAGCACTAACATGGTGTATGCTTGTTGCCGCTCTGTATACGCTGCGGAAGAACCGTGCCTACGCTAGTTGATGGTCGCCTGTGCCCAGAGTGCTATTTGGAGCTCTACGGGTTCGGTGAATCCCCGAGAGAGATAACCGTCACGGTTTGTCCGCGATGCGGTAGTTACCGGTTCCAAGGAAACTGGTACCCATCTCCCGGAGGCATAGAGGATGTAGTAGCTCTAATCTTTCAGGCGTTGTTTAAGCCGCACGAGTACACCGAGTACTATAGAGTCGATAAGGTTGAAATAGACTACGAGAACAGCGTGGCAGTGATAAGGCTAGTAGGTAGATTGAAAGGAGACAGCGCCGAGCGCACAGCAATATACACGGCGCGCTTAATAATAAAGAAACAATTATGCCCAACATGTCTAAAGAAGGCATCGGGCGCCCCCTCAGCAATAATCCAGGTCAGAAGCTACCATGGAAAGCTAGACGAGGAGGAGAGAACAGCTGTAGCACAGCTCCTTTCCGGTCTTGATGCAGGGCTTCGGAGCGCGATAATATCCACTAATAGTGTTAGGGAGGGAATAGACATAAACCTAGTAGACCAGAACATTGCGCGCACTATAGCGAACAGGTTCCGGAGCAAGCTCGGCGCATTAATAAAAGAGAGCCACAAGCTAGTAACACAGCGAAGGGATGGGCGAAAAGTCACAAGGCTAACGCTATCTGTTAGGCTGCCATTCTTCACACCCGGGGCCCTAGTAGATTATAGAGGCTCGCTAGCTAGGGTAGAGGACATAGACCACGGCTACGTGATCCTAAGGATACTCGGGGCAAAGAATCGCCGCAGGCTACGCGTAGAGGAAGCCTGGCGCACCCTCTCAGAGCCCAAGGAGCTTGAGAGATCAAAAATAGTGATAACAGCGCTAGAGCCAGGCTGGGTACACGTACAAGAAATCAGCGGAGCGTACAACTATCTCGAGCTACCACGGTCATCCACAGTGCTCGAGGGGGATGTGAGACCAGGGAAAGACGCTATACTGATCAAATTCCGTGATAAGTATTACGTGATAGCGGAGTGACGCAGGCGCCGAGGTGTAGTAGGAAGAAACAAAGAGGATCGAGGAAAAGGGGTAATAATGGGCTGAAAACCTAGCTGAGGAGGCTATATCACTCCATGCACCTCTCTAATACGTTGCCTCTCCTCCTCAAGCTTCTGTAGAACACGTTGAACCTTCTCCTGCGGCAACTCCTCTTCACGATCCCTCCTATCATCAATAGTTATGAGAGTCACTATCCTTGTCACACCCATGCTATAGAGCTCATCGTGTATCTTCCTAACAATGACGCCAACCTCGCTCAAATCCCGTACCTGTACAACAGTATTATCTGGAGTCACTATCGGCTTGTACCCCTGCTCCTCTAGGAGAGCAACAACTCGGGCAATGTACCTCGAAAGACTCGTGCCAACGCCTATTGGCACAACCTTTATAGAAACCGTGGGCAACCCAGCGCCCCAAACTACTAGTATATTACCATATTCGCAGCTAAAAAGAAGAACTCTCCAAGAAACTAGAAAAAGCTACAGACACACATAGGAATAAGCTAGGAGAGATGCTGATTACAGCCGAGGCCGAGCCGTGCAAGAGGGGGATGTGGTACAACACCTAGGCTGAGCCCCGACACACATTCAATCCCTCTAAACCATTTCCCCATCCTATGCCCCTCATCATCAACTCCCCTGTTTTTGGCGCGAAACCCTCCACGAAGAACGGTGCAGCCCTTTCTCCCGTGGCAAGGGCGCGTAGAAGGAGAGACGAGTAGCTAGCCTATTTGAGGCGCTGTGGTTAGGGGGTGGTGGACCGGCCGGGATTTGAACCCGGGACCTCTCGGATGCCAACCGAGCGCTCTTCCAGGCTGAGCTACCGGCCCACCCCTCTCCTGGAGGGGTTCTCCTTGTAAGAGGCTTAGCTAGGGGCTCCTGGTTTATATGCTTTTGATCCTTGTGGTTTAGGGGCTGATGCTTTATTAGGCCCACTTTTCCTCCATTTGCGAGGGATTAGGATTATATAGGGAGTAGGGGGTGTCTCTCGTAGCGGATATTAGGTGTTTGCTTGCTCTGTTGGCGCGGCCTGGTAGCGCGCTAAGCGCCTAACGGGTTAGCGGTACCTGGTGGGGTGAGGCGTCTCGGTACAAATACCGCTTGATTATGTCTGTGTTAAGAGCGGTGTGCTTTGTCCACGTTGTCAGAGCCTTATTGATACTGGTGTTGTCCAGGAGTTTGAAGTAGATATTATGAGGGCTCTAATAGAGCTTGAGGAGAACGAGGGTATGCAGATACTGAGGAAGGCGACGTATTACAAATCCTACATGATTGGTGACGACCTGGTCATCATCGTTATGGATCTAGGTGTTGGGACTAGTGTCCCGGTCTTTAGCAGGTATGCTAGAAGGATTGAGCAGAAGTTGAGAGAGAAGCTTGGTAAGCGTGTGAAGGTAATACCCCGTGCAAACGATGTACGCGGCCTAGCTATGCACCTTCTCTACCCGGCAAGGATTCTTGGCGTAAACACGTTGTGGCTTCCTGACGGCAGCATAGAGTACGTGGTGCGAATACCGCGTAGTGATGCTAGGAGGCTTAGTAAGCATAAGGAGATGTATGAGAAAATCTTATCCGAGATTCTGAGAAAACCTGTCAGAATAAGATCCGTGTAGCGTGCAATATTATGAGCGAATCCTCATAGCCCATCCGGTATTTTTACCAGTTCTCTCAGAACAGTGGTTGCATACATTCCGTAACCAAGCCTGAAAAATACTACTACCCGATCACCTATCTTCTTAGCCCTTATACTATCTATGCGGAAAGCTATGGGTCTCCAGAAAGGCTTTACTCGCTTAATGCGCGGCACGGGTCTCCTTATATCTTCCTCGCTCAACCCTATAGATTCAAGCACGTCTCTCAGTATCTGGCGAGCCTCTCCGGAAACGCCTATACGATAGCCTAGTCCCGGGACAGGTGCTAGCGGTGTGCTGTTTCCTCGTTCACCTTTTATGCGCTCACTTAGCCTATAACCCAGCTCTATCCTCTTGGATAAATAGAGGTTGAAGATATAAGCCTGTAGAGCCGACACGTATAGTGACACTATTTTATAAGGCAGCTTTGTTACGAAATCGTTAACGCTCTCGGCTCTCGCTGAGAGCATGGATTCGTAGAGCCCGCTTTCGCAGCCGCGCCAGGCTCTCAGCCTACATAGCTGGTTATCGGTGCTCTCGTCGGGGTATGGTGAGCCTAGTAGCTCTCCTAGGTAGGTGGCGTAGTCCCGCCTGATAAGCGATAGTCCGAGGAGATGAGTATTGGGTCTACGTGTCCCAAATCTCTGGTATCCATAATAGTTTGGTAAGAGCTTGCTCCCTAGCTCAGCGAGCCGCGCCAGGACGTCGTCTACCTCTCTTAGCGGCTCCAGGATTATCCAGAACCTGTTGCCTTCTGGGGGCGTGCTGCGGCAGTGATCCGTGTAACCCACCAGTCTCGCCCAAGCACCTTCTCCGAGTCTTATAGGGCCCTCACGCCCTTGGCTGGAACCGGGCTGGCATGGCGCGCAGACGTATTGGAGGGTTGTTGCATCTGTATCCTTAAGCCCGAAAAACACTGCTCTACCATGCCTTCTTCCTAGTAATTTTTTCTCGAGAACCGATATGGCCTGTAGAGTGGGTTTCCCTTTTTTCACTAATACGTATACGCAGTAACGGCCCTTGGCGCGAATAGTTATTGGAGGCTCCTCGCCAACTATGAAACAGCTCTCACGCGGCTGACAAACACGCGCCACCTCGTGCCCCGAAGTAACTCTGTAGCGGAGGCCCAACAGCCTATCAAGGCTCCACGGGGACGGGTAAAGGCTCATCCCTGCTCCACTACTGGGTACCCGGGCTGTCTGGGCTTAGAATAGTTTGAGCTTACCGGTCACGCGGTCAACTAGCGGTGCAGGAGCTGGGCCTATAGCTATGGCCGTGAGAGTCCCCGGGGGCAGCTCTGTGCGGCCAGCATCACGGATAATAGACACGGGTAGGCCTAGGCGCTTAGCGCTCTCGAAGAGCTCTAATAATTCTTTCTCGTCTCTGGCTTTGAGCACGACTTTTTTCTGTCCTTCGCGGCGCCACTCTCTAAGCCATTTATGCCAGATAGGGTTATCCGAATCTAGTATTATGAGCACAGCTTCTACGGCGGCGTGAGCTGCTTGTGCAGCTGCCTTGCCCTTGCTCATTTTTATATCTCCCCTGAGCACTATGGCCTGCTTATACTCTTCCTCCAATTCTCGCCCTCCCCCAAGCCCCGCGGCATTTTGGTATGGGGAGCATAAGTCTAATAATTAGGCCCCTTATCAGCAGTGCCCGGGGAGGTGCTAGGAAGAGTGGCGCTGAGCCTAGAGGTCCCTCGTAGGCCTAGTATTGTTGAGGCCACTAAGCTACCAGTATGTACTAGTTGTGGGAGGCCTATACCACCGTGGGAGAAGGCGGTGGCATTTGTTTGCCCTAACTGCGGCGAGGTAGTGATTTGGCGCTGTGCTCGTTGCAGGAAAATGGGCGTGCCGTATAAGTGCCCGAAGTGTGGTTTTGAAGGACCCTAGTACCATGCATGCATGGGGTGTTGCTTGGTATGGCAAAGGTTCTCGTCGTCGTATCAATATACCCCTCTAGCACCGATATAGATCTAGACCAGCTCGTTGAGAGAATAAAGTCAAAGTTGCCGAGCGACTACAACATTGCTAGGTACGATAAGGTGCCCATAGCATTCGGGCTTAATGCTCTCAAGGTATACTTCGTGATACCCGAGGAGAGCGAGGGTGGCACATCGAAGCTAGAGGAGCTGCTCCAGGGCGTGGAAGGCGTCGAAGAAATAGAGGTAGAGGCTGTCCACAGGATATCAGAGTACTAATCGTGGCCAGAGGTCAACGGGTTAGCAGATTATAGAAAGTTTTTGGAATACTCACTCATAGCCCTCTACTAAACCAGTCCTGCGCTTCGCCGTCTTGGAAAAGATTACATAGATAAACCGCTAGTCTCCTCGCTTATTTTATGGGCTCGTGAGCTGTATGAGAGCTAAGCGTAGGCATAGGCATATACCTAAATTAGCTGCAAAGAGTGTTACTACTGCAATAAGGTCTATGGAGTCAGGTGGGTAAAGGAATGTCACTTACCAGCTCGAGGCGAAGGAAGGAGATAGTGCTACGTGTAGCAGAGGCGAAGCAGCGTGATGTAGGGAAGGGCAAGGTTAGGATAGACCCGGACTATCTGCGCATGATAGACGCGGAGCCCGGCGACGTGGTCGAGATCGAGGGTAGGAAAAAGACTGCCGCGATAGCGCTTCCAGCTTACCCTGAGGATAGGGGTAGCGACATAATTAGGATGGATGGCCTTATACGTAAGAATGCTGGAGTAAGCATAGGCGACAAGGTTATTGTGCGTAAGGCTACTGTGCGGCCAGCGGTTATGATGAAGCTCGCGCCCGCCAACTTCTCCATAACCATTGACTCCGGGTTCGTGAACTATGTTAGGAAGAAACTAGTAGAGTACCCCGTTGTCGAGGGCGATACTGTTCTAATACCGGTACTGAACCAGTCAATCCCATTCGTTGTTATACAGACAAAGCCCCAGGGAGTAGTCGTTGTAACCTATGACACTAACATAGTTCTGCTAGAGAAACCCGTCGAGCAGGGCAGGATACCGAGAGTAACATATGAGGACATTGGCGGAATGAAGGATATCATACAGAAGGTTAGAGAACTGGTAGAGCTGCCGCTCAAGCACCCAGAGGTCTTCAAGAGACTGGGTATCGAGCCTCCTAAGGGGATACTGTTCTACGGCCCGCCTGGCGTCGGTAAAACTCTTCTAGCTAAAGCGATAGCGAATGAGACCAATGCATACTTCATAGCTATTAATGGCCCCGAGATAATGAGCAAGTACTATGGTGAGAGCGAGCAAAGACTAAGAGAGATATTCGAGGAGGCGAAGAAACACGCCCCAGCAATAATATTCATCGACGAGATAGACGCGATAGCGCCTAAGCGTGACGAGGTCATAGGCGAGGTTGAGAGAAGAGTAGTGGCACAACTACTAGCTCTCATGGATGGGCTTGAGAGCCGCGGCGAAGTAATAGTAATAGCTGCAACAAATAGGCCGAACGCCCTAGACCCTGCTCTTAGGAGGCCTGGGAGATTCGATAGAGAGATAGAGATACCGCTACCAGATAAGCAAGGTAGGCTCGAGATCCTACAGATACATACACGTAACATGCCGCTAGCCAGTGACGTTGACCTAGAGAGACTAGCTGAGATGACCCGAGGCTATACGGGCGCTGATCTAGCGGCACTGGTTAAAGAGGCGGCTCTTCACGCCCTTCGCCGATACTTGCCGAAGATAGATCTAAGCGAGGACAGGATACCGCCAGAAGTCCTAGAGGAAATGGAGGTACGAATGGAGGACTTCATGGCAGCTCTCCGCGAGATTGTGCCAAGCGGGCTAAGAGAGATCTATATCGAGGTCCCCGAGGTTCACTGGGACGATATTGGCGGCTTGGAGACCGTTAAGCAGCAGTTGAGGGAGGCTGTCGAGTGGCCACTAAAATACCCA